>NZ_SCOO01000027.1:0-91340 GCF_005502415.1 Pseudomonas sp. G(2018)
CTTGAAAGTGGCTGGACCTGCCGTCGAATCATTCGCCGGCAGGCTCAAACTGAAGGTATGACGGCGTTTTTCACAGAGAGTTCGTGGTGCGAAAAGGCCATGCCACCAGCACGGTGCAGAAATCAGCACAAGTTTTGTGGTGAGGGAGCCTGTCGGATCAATGGCTGCCAGAGTGACCGAAGCCGCCGGTACCACGCTGGGTCTCGACGAATTCTTCGACCATCTCGAAATGTGCCTGTACCACCGGCACAAGCACCAATTGCGCCAAGCGCTCGCCCACAACCATGGTGAAGTCGGTCTGGCCGCGGTTCCAGCACGAAACCATCAGTGGGCCCTGATAATCGGAGTCGATCAGGCCGACCAGGTTGCCCAGTACGATGCCGTGCTTATGGCCCAGGCCAGAGCGTGGCAGGATCAGCGCTGCGAGATTCGGGTCACCGATATAGACCGACAACCCCGTAGGAATCAGTACGGTCTCGCCCGGTTTGATCACGATGTCTTTTTCCAGCATGGCGCGCAGGTCGAGACCGGCGGAGCCTGGAGTGGCGTATTGCGGCAGCGGGAATTCGGTACCGATGCGAGGGTCGAGGATCTTGGCTTGCAAAGCGTGCATGTAAATTAAACCTGGTTCAGTCGTTCAGCGATAAAGGTGATCAGCTGGCGAGCAATCTTGCTCTTGCTGGTCTGGGCGAAAAGTGTGGCGTGGAGGTCGCGGTCGATCACGCTGCAAGCGTTTTCTTCGCTATTGAAGCCAATGCTCGGGTTGGCGACGTCGTTGGCGACGATCAAATCGAGATTCTTGTCTTTCAACTTACGTGCGGCGTAGTCGAGCAGGTGCTCGGTTTCAGCGGCGAAGCCGACGCTGAACGGGCGGTCGGGGCGGGTGGCGATGCTGGCCAGAATGTCCGGGTTGCGCACCATCTGTAGTAACAAGCCGTCGCCGTTCGTAGGATCTTTCTTGAGTTTCTGTGGGGCAACGACTTCCGGGCGGTAGTCCGCGACCGCTGCGGAGGCGATGAACAGGTCGCAAGGGATCGCGGCTTCGCAGGCGGCGAGCATGTCGCGGGCGCTGACCACGTCGATACGGGTGACGCGATCCGGAGTCGGCAGGTGTACCGGGCCAGTGATCAGGGTCACGCGGGCACCGGCTTCCACTGCGGCTTCGGCCAGGGCAAAGCCCATTTTCCCGGAGCTGTGGTTGGTGATGTAGCGCACCGGATCAATGTTTTCCTGGGTGGGGCCGGCGGTGATCAGCACGTGTTTGCCGGTCAGCGCCTGGCGCTTGAAGCAATCCGCGGCCAGCTGTGCCAGGTCGGTGGCTTCGAGCATGCGGCCCAGGCCGACATCGCCGCAGGCCTGGCTGCCGGAGGCTGGGCCGAAGACTTTCAGGTCGCGGCTTTCCAAGGTTTGCAGGTTGGCCTGGGTAGCAGGATCGCGCCACATGGCCTGGTTCATCGCCGGGGCAACCGCGACCACCGCATCCGTGGCCAGCACCAGCGTGGTCAGCAAATCGTCGGCGATGCCTTGGGCCAATCGGGCGATCAGGTCCGCGGTGGCGGGGGCGATCAGCACCAGGTCTGCCCATTTGGCCAGCTCGATGTGGCCCATGGCCGCTTCGGCCGCCGGGTCCAGCAGGTCCAGGTGCACGGGGTGCCCGGACAGGGCCTGCATGGTCAGTGGCGTGATGAATTCGCTGCCGCCGCGCGTCATGACCACGCGCACTTCGGCGCCTTGGTCCATCAGTCGGCGAACCAGATCGGCGCTCTTGTAGGCAGCAATGCCGCCGCCGACGCCCAGAACAATGCGTTTCCGATACAGCCGCTGCATAGGCCTGCCTTTCAATTCGTGGGTGACAAACGTAGCGAAACCCCCTCCCCAGGGTGAATTCGCCCGCAAAAAAGATGGGCTACGATATCACAGCGACCGCTACGGAACAGCGGCGCCCACAGACAGGGAGGTGCTATGAGTATTCGCGATTGGCCGGCGGCGGAAAGACCGCGGGAGAGGTTGCTTCAACTGGGAGCTTCGAGTCTTTCAGACGCCGAGTTACTGGCGATTTTTTTACGAATTGGTGTGGCCGGTAAAAGCGCCGTTGATCTGGCGCGACACCTTTTGGCTCAATTCGGTAGCCTGCGCTCGCTGCTCGAGGCCGATCAAGCCACTTTCAGCAGCCATTTGGGGCTTGGCCCGGCAAAATTTGCTCAGTTGCAGGCGGCCCAGGAAATGAGCCGGCGGCATTTGGCCGAACGGGTGCGGCAAAAGCCGCCGCTAGAGAATCCGGGCGCGGTTCGTGAGTACCTGAAAGCGATGCTGCGCCATGAGCCTCACGAGGTGTTCGGTTGCCTGTTTCTCGACTCCAAGCATCAAGTGTTGGCCTTTGAAGCGCTGTTTCGCGGTTCCATCGACAATACCAGCGTCCATCCCCGGGAAGTCGTCAAGCGCGCACTGGCGAACAACGCTGCTGCGTTGATCCTCTGTCACAACCATCCGTCGGGCAACCCCAACCCCAGTCAGGCTGACCGACAGCTGACCAAGCGCTTGCAAAAGGCATTGGAACTGATCGATGTGCGGGTGCTTGACCATTTCATCATCGGTGACGGCGATCCGCTGTCGATGGCGGAGTATGGGTGGATGTAGGTCTGGCGGGGGAATGCAAGACTCTGTGGGAGCGGGCAAGCCCGCTCACCACAGGGAAGTGTGTCGTTGCGGATTATTTGAGGTTGACCTTGGAGTAATCCTGCCGCCCGAACGGGCTCACCGAATAACCTTCGACATCCTTGCGCGTCAGGGCAAAAGCCGTTGGGTGCGCCAGCGGTAGCCACAGTGCCTGCTGCTGGATCTGCGTCTGGGCCTGTTCGTAGAGCTTGGTGCGCACGCCTTGCTCGCCGGTGGTCTTGCCGGCGCTGATCAGCTTGTCCAGGTCCTGGTTGCAGTAGCGGGCGAAATTGGTGCCGGATTTGACCGCAGCGCAGGAAAACTGCGGCGTCAGGAAGTTATCCGGATCACCATTGTCACCGGCCCAGCCCATGAACAGCAGGTCATGTTCACCGGCCTTGGCGCGCCGGATCAGCTCGCCCCATTCGATCACGCGAATTTCGGCCTGTATGCCGATTTCCGCGAGGTCAGACTGCAGCAGTTGGGCGCCAAGGCTCGGGTTCGGGTTCAGCAGGCTGCCAGACGGGCGAGTCCAGATGGTTGTCTGGAAGCCGTCCTTGAGTCCTGCCTTGGCCATCAAGGCCTTGGCTTTCTCCATGTCATGGGCATAGCCTGGCAGGTTTTTGGCGTAGCTCCAGGTGTTCGGCGGGTAGGGGCCATTGGCGGGTTCGGCGGTGTCTTCGAACACGGCTTTGACGTAATTGGCCTTGTCGAAAGCAAGGTTGATCGCCTGACGCACTTCGGGCTTGTCCAGCGGTGGATGCTGGCTGTTGATGCCGACGAATGCAGTCATGAACGCGTCAGTCTTTTCCACTTTCAGGGTTGGTTCTTTCAGCGCTGCCTGTACGTCCAGAGGCTTGGGCGACAGGGCGATCTGGCATTCATTGCGACGCAACTTCTGCAAGCGCACGTTGGCGTCCGGGGTGATGGCGAAGATCAGCGGATCCACCGATGGTTTGCCGCCGAAGTAGTCCGGGTTGGCCTTGTAGCGGATCGAGGCGTCCTTCTGGAAGCGCGTGAACACGAACGGGCCGCTGCCGATCGGCTGGCTGTTGAGCTTCTCCGGGGTGCCTGCCTTCAACAGTTTATCGGCGTACTCGGCCGAATAGATCGAGGCGAAACCCATGCTCAGGGTCGCGAGGAAAGTCGAATCCGGATGGTCCAGCGTGAAGCGCACGGTCAGCGGGTCGAGGGCGTCGATTTTTTTGATCAGCGCCGGCAATTGCATGGATTGCGCATGGGGGAAGCCGCTCTGGGCGACCTTGTGCCAGGGGTTGGCCGGATCGAGCATGCGGTCGAAGCTGAACTTCACGTCCTCGGCGGTCATTTCGCGCGTCGGGCTGAAATACTCGGTGCGGTGGAACTTCACCTGCGGGCGCAGCTTGAACACATACGTCAGGCCATCGGGGCTGACTTCCCAGCTCTCGGCGAGACTGGCGACCACTTTGCCGCTGGCCGTGTCGAAATCCACCAGACGGTTCATCAGCACGTCCGCAGAGGCGTTGGTGGTGGTCAGCGAGTTGTATTGCACCACGTCGAACCCTTCGGGGCTGGCCTCGGTGCAAACGCTCAGGGCGGCGGCGAAGGCCTGTGGGCTCAGCAGAAGCGGGGCGAGCAACAGCGGTAGGGCAGCGAGGCGCATGGTCGGATTCCTTTACAGATCGAAGGCCCATCTGCAAGTGCAGTCTGGAAAAGGCTTACCCTAGTGGGCTCCTTTGCAAATGACTATCCCCTTTTTCATTTTCAAGGGAGTATAGGCGCCTGATTTTGCTGTATTCGGGTGGGGAAACATCGGCGTAGTGGTGTGGGGCAGATTCTCGCGACGAGCGGTCGAAAACGGCGACAGCCTTTATCCAAAGCGCTTGAGGCGTGAAAAACCGGGTTTTTCTCCATCCAAGGCACAGCGAATGTTGTTGCTCTCCAGTCTTTCTGGTATAAAGCAGCGCTCTTTTCTAGGGGCCCGGTTCCTTCACTGTAGGTGTAGCCGGTAAGACCTCTAAAGAATCGCGGCGCCTGGCGCCACAATGACTAGAGATTAAGCGGCCAACCCATGCCGGGTTGGGCATGTGGTTTTAGAGGGCTGAGGCATGTCTAGAGTATGTCAAGTTACCGGTAAGGGTCCGGTGACTGGGAATAACATTTCCCACGCAAACAACAAAACCCGTCGTCGTTTCCTGCCGAACCTGCAGCATCACCGCTTCTGGGTTGAAGAAGAGAAACGTTTTGTACGTCTGCGCGTATCTGCCAAAGGCATGCGCATCATCGACAAGCGTGGCATCAGTGTCGTGCTGGCCGAACTTCGTCGCGATGGCAAGGTTTAAGGGAGCTAATCATGCGTGAATTGATTCGTTTGATTTCGAGCGCCGGTACTGGTCACTTCTACACTACCGACAAGAACAAGCGCACCACCCCGGACAAAATCGAGATCAAGAAATTTGATCCGGTTGTTCGCAAGCACGTGATCTACAAGGAAGGCAAAATCAAGTAATTGATTTTTCCCGACTCACGAAAAAGGCCCGTATCGCGAGATGCGGGCCTTTTTTGTTGTGCTGATTTTGTGGTTGTCTATCAGGGCCTCTTCGCGGGCAAGCCCGCTCCCACAGAGATCTGGGTCGATCACAAAACCTGTGGGAGCGTGGCTTGCCCGCGATATGGCCGTCCGATTCAGCGCAAACTTCAGGCCTTCTGCTCAAACGCCACATAGATCTTGCGGCAAGGCTCTAGCACTTCCCAGGTGCCACGAAAGCCCGCCGGGATGACGAAGCGATCGCCCACCCGCAGCGTTTTGGCGTTACCATCGAGATCGCGCAATACGGAAACACCCTGCACGATTTCGCAGTATTCGTGTTCCGTGAAGTTCACCGTCCACTGGCCGACAGCCCCTTCCCACACGCCGGCGTTCAGCTGGCCGCAAGGGCTGTTGTAGTGGTTGAATACCGCTTGCTCAGGGTCGCCCTTCAGCACTTTGGCCGGATCTGGGCGATAGCGTTCGGCAGCAGTGGTAGCCTGGCTGAAGTCGACGATGTTCTGGATGCTCATTGTTCTAATCCCCCGTCATTGCGGTGCGAGTGGTGGGTGTTGCCAAAGTCTATGTTTATTAAAATGAACATCGCAAGGCCGTTTGCCGGCGTTATGTCAAATATATTGAAACTTCACCTGCCGCTGGTTTAGGGTGACGGTTGCCCTTGGCCGAAAAGCAGGCTGGCCGGGCAGAATTCCTGACAGCGCCCGCGAAGAACGCGGGTGTCGTATTCAATAAGAGGAGGACACTCGAATGACCACCCTGACTCGTGCCGACTGGGAACAAAAGGCTCGCGATCTGAAGATCGAAGGCCGTGCTTACCTCAATGGCGAGTACACCGATGCCGTCTCCGGCGAGACCTTCGAGTGCATCAGCCCGGTCGATGGCCGTCTGCTGGGCAAGATTGCCAGCTGTGACGCCGCCGACGCCCAGCGCGCTGTGGAAAACGCTCGCGCCACCTTCAATTCCGGCGTCTGGTCGCGCCTGGCGCCGACCAAGCGCAAATCCACCATGATCCGCTTTGCCGGCCTGCTGAAACAGCACGCCGAAGAGCTGGCTCTGCTTGAAACCCTGGACATGGGCAAGCCGATCAGCGATTCCCTGTACATCGACGTTCCCGGCGCGGCACAAGCCCTGAGCTGGAGCGGAGAAGCCATCGACAAGATCTACGACGAAGTGGCGGCCACTCCGCACGATCAGTTGGGTCTGGTGACCCGCGAGCCCGTCGGCGTGGTCGGCGCCATCGTGCCGTGGAACTTCCCGTTGATGATGGCGTGCTGGAAGCTAGGGCCTGCGCTGTCGACCGGTAACTCGGTGATCCTCAAGCCGTCGGAAAAATCTCCCCTGACCGCCATCCGTATCGCTGCACTGGCCGTCGAAGCCGGCATTCCGAAAGGCGTGCTGAACGTGCTGCCAGGCTACGGTCACACCGTCGGCAAGGCCCTGGCCCTGCATAACGATGTCGACACCCTGGTGTTCACCGGTTCGACCAAGATCGCCAAGCAGCTGCTGATCTACTCCGGCGAGTCGAACATGAAGCGCGTCTGGCTGGAAGCCGGCGGCAAGAGCCCGAACATTGTGTTCGCCGATGCTCCGGACCTTCAAGCGGCGGCCGAAGCAGCGGCTGGCGCCATCGCCTTCAACCAGGGTGAAGTCTGCACCGCCGGCTCGCGCCTGCTGGTGGAACGCTCCATCAAGGATAAATTCCTGCCGCTGGTGATCGAGGCCCTGAAGGCCTGGAAACCGGGCAATCCGTTGGACCCGGCGACCAATGTCGGTGCGCTGGTGGATACCCAGCAGATGAACACCGTGCTGTCCTACATCGAATCTGGTCACGCTGACGGCGCCAAACTGGTGGCCGGTGGCAAGCGTACCCTGCAGGATACCGGTGGCACCTACGTCGAGCCGACGATTTTCGATGGTGTGAGCAACGCGATGAAAATTGCCCAGGAAGAAATCTTCGGACCCGTGTTGTCGGTCATCACCTTTGACACCGCCGAAGAAGCCGTCGCTATTGCCAACGACACGCCTTATGGCCTGGCCGCCGCAGTGTGGACGACGGACATCTCCAAGGCTCACCTGACCGCCAGGGCACTGCGTGCCGGTAGCGTTTGGGTCAACCAGTACGATGGCGGTGACATGACGGCACCGTTTGGTGGCTTCAAGCAGTCCGGCAACGGCCGCGACAAGTCGCTGCACGCGTTCGACAAGTACACCGAGCTGAAGGCGACCTGGATCAAGTTGTAAGCCGTTAACGGGAGCCTGCTGTAAAAGCAGGCATCCCAAACGACGCAGATCCCCTGTGGGAGCGAGCCTGCTCGCGAAAGCGGTATAACAGTCGACGTCAATGTTGAATGTTGCTCCGTCTTCGCGAGCAGGCTCGCTCCCACAGTGTTTTGTGTTGTGCATAAAAATTATCCACAGGAGCGTGGAACATGCGTTGGGCGACGTATTTCGCCGTGTTGGCGTCTGTCTTGAGTGTCGGCCTGGCCTTGGGTGTCAGCATGCCGCTGGTGTCGTTTCGCCTGGAAAGCTGGGGTTACGGCTCGTTTGCCATCGGTGTGATGGCGGCGATGCCGGCCATTGGCGTTCTACTGGGGGCGAAGATCTCCAGTCATCTGGCGGCGCGTCTCGGCACGGCCAATCTGATGCGCCTGTGCCTGTGGGGCGGGGCGGTGTCCATCGGTTTGCTGGCGCTGATGCCGAGTTATCCGATCTGGTTGGTACTGCGCTTGATGATCGGCGTGGTGCTGACCCTGGTGTTCATCCTCGGTGAAAGCTGGATCAACCAACTGGTGGTCGAAGAATGGCGCGGACGGCTGGTGGCGCTGTACGGCAGCAGCTACGCGTTGAGTCAGTTGGCCGGGCCGATCCTGCTGGGTGTCCTGGGTACCGAACATGATTACGGCTTCTGGGTCGGGGTCGGTTTGCTGGTGGCGGCACCGTTTCTGTTATTGGGCCGCAGTGGCGCGCCCAGTAGCGAGGCCTGCAGCGTGACCTTTGGTGATTTGCTGACGTTCTGTCGTGGCTTGCCGGCGATTGCCTGGGCAGTGTCGCTGTTCGCGGCGTTCGAAGCGATGATCCTGACATTGCTGCCGGTGTACTGCTTGCGTCAGGGTTTCACCACGGAAATCGCCTTGGCGATGGTCAGTACGGTGGTGGTGGGGGATGCCTTGCTGCAATTGCCGATCGGTGCGCTGGCGGATCGCATGTCGCGTCGTGCATTGTTCACGTGGTGTGCGATGGTTTTGCTGGTGTCGAGTCTGGCGATTCCGTTGCTGATCGATACGTTGCTGATCTGGCCGTTGTGGGTGTTGTTCGGCGCCAGTGCCGGCGGTTTGTTTACCTTGTCCCTGATCCTGATCGGCGAGCGTTATCGTGACGATGCGCTGGTTCGGGCCAATGCACACATCGCGCAGCTGTGGGGCATCGGTTGCCTGCTCGGGCCGTTGATCGCCGGTGCGGGCAGCCAGTGGATCAGCGGGCATGCGTTGCCGTTGCTGATGGCGGCGGGTGCGTTTGGCCTGGTGATTCTAGTGTCGCGCCAGGGCGCGTTTGGCGCGGTTGCCGAACCGGCTTAAAGCATCTGCTCGAGCCCCACCGTATTGCTCAGCCAGGCATTGAAGCGCCGCCACCAACTGCCTGGTTCCTTGGTCAGGGTGTGCATTTTGCCGTCGTCCTCGGTGGTCCAGACGACTTGGCCATTCTCCAGCCGCGCCTGATAACTCAGGGACGGCGCCATGCCTTCCAGCGCCAGTTCGCGGACGCGGGCCGCCAGTTCCGGGCTGTCCACCAGCACCCCGACTTCGGTGTTCCACAGTACTGAGCGCGGGTCGAAATTGAACGAGCCAATGAAGGACTTCTGCTGGTCGAAAATGATCGCCTTGCTGTGCAGGCTGGAATCGGATTCGCCATAGGATCGTCGGGAAAACAGGCGAGGGCCGTTGCCGCTTTCATCGCCGGGCTGGCGACGCAATTCGTAGAGTTGCACGCCATGCTCCAGCAGCGCCTTGCGATACGGTGCATAGCCGCCATGCACCGCCGGTACGTCTGTGGCTTCCAGTGAGTTAGTCAGCAGGCGCACCGACACACCGGAATCGGCGCGACCGGTCAGGTACACCAGCCCCGGCTGGCCCGGCACGAAGTAAGCCGAGACCATCACCAGCTCTTTGCTGACGCTGTTGAGCTCGGGCGCCAATTGGGTGGTCAGCAGCAACTGCGGGTCTGGCTCGCCGTCCGCCAGCACCTTGCTCGGCGCATCCCACAGCGCCTGATTCCAGGCCCAGATCAGCTCTTTGCGCCAGATATCCAGGCGCGGGTCGGTGGCGAACTTCATCAACTGTTGAAACAGCGCGTGGTTCTGTTTACGAGACTCCTCCAGGGATTCTTCCAGTCGCGTGCGAGTGTTTTTCAGATCCTGTGCGGTCGGTTTGCTCGACAGGAACTGCTCGACCGGCTTGCTCAAGGCACTGTTCCAATACTGGTCGAAACTGTGTCCCAGCTGCTCGGCGACGGGGCCGACGCCAAGTATGTCGATATCGGTGAAATTCAGATTGGGCTCGGCATCGAAATACTCATCCCCCAGATTGCGCCCACCGACGATGGCCATGCTGTTGTCCGCCAGCCACAGCTTGTTGTGCATACGCCGGTGTTGCTGCGACAGGTTGAACAGGCGGCCCATAGTACGCGTCACGCCGGTGCTGCGCCCCAGGTGCAGGGGGTTGAACACGCGAATCTGAATCTGTGGATGTGCCGCCAGGGTGGCGATGGTGCGGTCCAAGCCGTCGCTGGTGGTGTCATCGAGGAGAATGCGCACCCTCACGCCGCGGTCAGCAGCCTTGAGCATTTCTTTGACCAGCATTCGCGTACTGATGCCGTCGTGGACGATGTAGTACTGCAGATCGAGGCTGCCTTGGGCGTTGCGGATCAGTTCGGCGCGGGCGGTGAAGGCTTCGGTGCTGTCCGATAGCAGGCGAAAGCCTGATTTCCCTTCATGGGGCGCAGCCTGGGCCTGGACTGAGCGGCCGAACGCCGAAGCGCTCGCCGGCAGCGCCTGGCTCGGTTCGCGCTGCACATCGAAACTGGCGCAGCCGCCAAGGAACGAAGCAAGTAACACCAGAGCAAGCAGTGGCTGTCTGACTCTCACGTGGGATCGTTCCGATTGGCGGGTGTTGGCATATGGACGCTGGACGCTTCAGAAAGGTCAGTCGGTCAGCCCGTCGGTTTCTGCCAGCAGCTTGATGGCTGCGGCGCCGACCTTACGCACGGCTTCTTCAATCTGTGCCGTTGGTTTGGCAGCGTAGTTCATACGCAGACAATTGCGGTATTTGCCCGAAGCGGAAAATATGCTGCCTACGGCAATCTGTACGCCCTGATCGTGCAAGGCGCGATTCAGTCTCAGGGTGTCAAAGCCTTCAGGCAGTTCAACCCACAACATGAAACTGCCTTGCGGACGGCTGGCACGGGTGCCAGCGGGAAAATAGCGGGTGACCCAATCGATCATCGCGTCGCGATTGCGTTGGTATTGTGTGCGCATCCGCCGCAAATGCGGTTCGAAGTGACCGCCCTTGAGGAATTCGGCGATGGCAATCTGCGGTTGCGGCGCGGTGGAGCCGGTGCTGATGTATTTCATGTGCAGCACACGTTCCAGATAGCGACCGGGTGCGACCCAGCCAATGCGCAGACCGGGGGCAAGGGTCTTGGAAAATGAACTGCAGAGCAGGACGCGGCCGTCTTCGTCGAAGGATTTGATCGTGCGTGGGCGCGGGTAGGTGTAGGCCAATTCGCCATACACATCGTCTTCGATGATCGCCACGTCGAAACGCTGTGCGAGCGTCAACAACGCGCGTTTGCGCGACTCCGGCATGATGTAGCCCAGTGGGTTGTTACAGTTGGGCGTCAACTGTATGGCCTTGATCGGCCACTGTTCCAGGGCCAGTTCAAGTGCATCGAGGCTGATCCCGGTGAGCGGGTCGGTGGGGATTTCCAAGGCTTTCATGCCCAGGCCCTTGAGGGTTTGCATGGCGCCATGAAAGCTCGGCGAGTCCACTGCCACGATGTCACCCGGTTCGCAGATCGAGCGGATACTGGTGGACAACGCTTCGTGGCACCCGGTCGTTACCACCAGGTCACCGGGGCTCAACTGGCAACCGGAATCAAGCATCAGCCGGGCGATCTGTTCGCGCAGTTCGAGGTTGCCGTGGATGTTGTCGTAATACAGGCCAGGCATGTCTTGCCGACGACTGAGCTGCGCCAGGCCGCGTAGCAGGGGCTTGAGGGTGGGGGTGGTGATGTCTGGCATGCCGCGTCCCAGTTGCACCACATCCTTGCGCGGCACCGCGCGAATCAGCTCCAGCACCTGATCCCATTGCGAGATATCCACAGGCCGCTGCGCTGGGCGACCCACCGCCGGCAGCTCCGGTAATTGGCGACTCACCGGCACGAAATACCCGGATTTAGGCCTTGGCGTGGCCAGTCCGCTGTCTTCCAGTACGCGATAGGCCTGCTGCACCGTACTCAGACTGACGCCATGTTCGACGCTCAGCGCCCGTACCGACGGCAGCCGGTCGCCGGGGCGATAGAAGCCCTGTTCGATACGCGTGCCGAGCAATTCGGCGAGGTTGACGTAAAGGGTCATGGCGCAGTCTCGAGGTAGGTGCTTTGGTTAACCAGTACAGATGGGTGAAAAAACCAGGATTCAGAGCCTGAAGCGAACAATCTGTATGGAAATAATACAGATGCGTTGGATCTGTAATGGTTTTCGCCGTCCACGCATCATGAAAGCTCTGGCTACCCAAGTAAACAGGAGCATTCAAAATGAACGGCTTGAGCGATGTGCGGCTGACGTTACACAGTCAGGAACTGGCGGCGGGGCAAGATAACGGTGCACGCGAGGCGGACATGCGCAACGCGCCGTCCGGCCTGAGTCGTTGGGGTCTGTTCTGGCATCGTCTGCACACGCGCAAGGCGTTGCTGATGCTGACATCCGAGCAGCTCAAGGATGTCGGGCTGACCCGTGAGCAGGCGCGGGAGGAGGGGTTGAAGCCTTTTTGGCGGATCTGATAGCAATGTGTTCTTCAACTCCATTCGCGAGCAGGCTCGCTCCCACAGGAGATCATCTGTATGCACGCTATCTGTGAGCGACAGAGATCAATGGTGGGAGCGAGCCTGCTCGCGAAGACGTCCGCTAAAACGCCACAAAATTTTCAAACCAACTCTTTAAACCGATGCCACAACATCCCCAACGCCAACAACGGCGAACGCAAATGCCTGCCGCCCGGAAAGGTAATGTGCGGCACCTTGGCAAACAGATCGAATCCACCACTCTGCTGGCCGCTGATGGACTCGGCCAGCAGTTTGCCCGCCAGGTGCGTGGCATTCACCCCGTGACCGGAATAAGCCTGGGCGTAGTACACGTTCGGCTGGTCCTTGAGGCGGCCGATTTGCGGCAGGCGGTTGGCGCCGATGCCGATCATGCCGCCCCATTGATAATCGATCTTCACGTCGCCCAATTGCGGAAAAACATCCAGCATCTTTGGCCGCATATAGGCCGCGATGTCTTTCGGGTCCCGTCCCGAGTAATGGCAGGCACCGCCGAACAGCAAGCGGCGGTCCGCCGAGAGTCGATAGTAATCCAGCGCCACCCGTTGATCGCAGACCGCCATGTTCTGCGGCAGTAGCGAGTGTGCCAGTTCTTCGCTCAAAGGCTCGGTGGCGATGATGTAGCTGCCGGCGGGCAGTACCTTGCCACTGAGTTCGGGGTTGAGTTCATTGAGGTAGGCATTACAGCCCAGCACCAATGTCTTGGCGCGGACCGTGCCTTGGGCGGTATGCACCTTGACCTCGGAACCGTAATCGATGCGGGTGACGGCTGACTGTTCGAACAGTCTGGCGCCCAGTTGTTGCGCGGCGGCGGCTTCGCCCAGCGCCAGGTTCAGTGGATGCAAGTGCCCGGAGCCCATGTCGATCAGGCCGCCCACGTAACGGTCAGACCCCACAACGGTGTGCATTTCGTGGGGTTGCAGCAGGCGGGTTTCGTAGCGATAACCGAGGTTACGCAGTTCTTCGGCGTCTTCGGCAAAACCTTCGAGGTCGCGGGGCTTGTTGGCCAGGTCGCAATAACCCCAAGTCAGGTCGCAGGGGATCTGAAAACGCTCGACGCGCTGTCGGACGATTTCCACCGCTTCCAGGCCCATGAGTTTCATCTGACGCACGCCGTCGGCGCCGATAATGTTGGTGAACTGATCGAGGCCGTGGCCGACCCCGCGAATCAGCTGACCGCCGTTGCGCCCGCTGGCGCCCCAACCGATTTTATGGGCTTCGAGCAGCACCACGCCG
The DNA here is from genome assembly GCF_005502415.1 of Pseudomonas sp. G(2018). NCBI lineage: Bacteria > Pseudomonadati > Pseudomonadota > Gammaproteobacteria > Pseudomonadales > Pseudomonadaceae > Pseudomonas > Pseudomonas sp. G(2018). The sequence goes on from NZ_SCOO01000027.1 coordinate 13,514, forward strand.
AGGCCGCGTTCTGCCAGTTCCAGCGCCGTGTTCAGCCCCGAAAACCCGCCGCCGACCACGCACACATCGGCCACCACTTCGCCTTTGAGTACCGGGTAGTCCGGCTGCGGCAGGCTGCTGGCCGCGTAATAAGAGGCCGTGTGTTGGTGGCTCGGGACAGGTTGCTGAGCACGGGCTGTCATGTGCGTGATCCTGGTTCTTGTGTTTAGAAAATTTGACGGAGCATAAGCCGGACCTTCGCGGGCGGGCAACATTGGTCGGTTGCCGCTGTCTGGATCGCGACTTTTGCCTCAGAATTGCGCTCTTTCCTGAAATCGGTCACCGCCTCGATGAGCTGCAACAGTCAGAAAATTCGCACGCTGCGCCAGCAGATTCCCTCGTTCGAGTGCGTGCCCGGCTGTCACGACTGCTGCGGCCCGGTGACCACCTCGCCGGAAGAGATGTCGCGGCTGCCGCGCAAGACCCGGGCCGAGCAGGAAGCGGCAATGGACGAACTCAACTGCGTCCATCTCGGGCCGAACGGCTGTACCGTGTATGACGAGCGGCCGTTGATCTGCCGGTTGTTCGGTACTACCCAGACCTTGCCGTGCCCGAATGGGCGGCGGCCGGTGGAGTTGATTCATCCACGGGTCGAAAAGCAGGTGTTCGAGTACATGGCGAGTAACCGGCAAGTTCTCGTTTAAAAGTCAGACCGGGTCGCCTGCTCGCGAAGACGGCCGAACAGGCGCTATAAAACCTCAATCCGGAATCGGCAAGCTCAAGCTCTCCTTCACCTCTTCCATCACGATGTAGCTCTTGGATTCGCGCACATGGGGCAGCTTGAGCAGGATGTCGCCCAGCAGCTTGCGGTACGAGGCCATCTCGGAAATCCGCGCCTTCACCAGATAGTCGAAATCCCCTGATACCAAGTGGCATTCCAGCACATGGGGCAGTTTCAGCACCGCCCGTCGGAACTCTTCGAAGGTGTCGCCGGATTTGTAGTCCAGGCTGATCTCGACGAACACCAGCAGACTCCCCTTGAGGTGTTGCGGGTTGAGCCGCGCGTTGTAGCCCATGATGATCCCCTCGCGCTCCAGGCGCCGGACCCGCTCGGTGCAGGGCGTGGTCGATAGCCCGACCTTTTCCCCAAGCTCGGTGAAAGAGATGCGCCCGTCCGCTTGCAGGATCCGCAGGATGCTGCGGTCGATCTTGTCCAGCTCACGTTTGGTTTGAGTGTTGGTACGCATAGGGGATGCGCCTCCGTGAAAAGGGTTTTTGCCGAGAATTGTCGCCAAATATAGGCGCTTATATAGTGAAAATCACTGACCAATCTTTTTTACACTGCGCACATCTAAAGCTCTGAACTACACACGTCAGCGGTCAGCCGCGATGAGGGATATGAAAATGCGCGTTATGGTCTTGGGTAGCGGCGTCATCGGTACCACCAGTGCTTATTATCTGGCGCGTGCCGGGTTTGAAGTGGTGGTAGTCGACCGGCAGCCGGCTGCTGCCATGGAGACCAGTTTCGCCAACGCCGGCCAGGTGTCGCCGGGTTATGCCTCGCCTTGGGCTGCACCGGGTGTGCCGCTCAAAGCTATCAAGTGGCTGTTGCAGCGCCACGCACCGCTGGCAATCAAGGCCACCGCCGATATCGATCAATACCTGTGGATGGCGCAGATGCTGCGCAACTGCACCGCCAGCCGTTACGCGGTGAACAAGGAGCGCATGGTCCGTCTGTCCGAGTACAGCCGTGACTGCCTCGACGAACTGCGCGCCGAAACCGGTATCGCCTACGAAGGCCGCAGCCTCGGTACGACCCAGCTGTTCCGCACCCAGGCTCAGCTTGATGGCGCCGCGAAAGACATCGCCGTGCTGAAAGAGTCCGGCGTGCCGTTCGAATTGCTCGACCGCGAAGGCATTGCCCGCGTTGAGCCGGCCCTGGCCAGCGTCACCGATATCCTCGCCGGTGCCCTGCGCCTGCCAAACGACCAGACCGGCGACTGCCAGATGTTCACGACCAAGCTCGCTGAAATGGCCGCGAAACTCGGTGTGCAGTTCCGTTTCGGCCAGGATATTCAGCGCCTCGACTTCGCCGGTGATCGCATCAACGGCGTGTGGATCGACGGCAAGCTGGAAACCGCTGACCGCTACGTGCTGGCACTGGGCAGCTATTCGCCGCAATTGCTCAAGCCGCTGGGTATCAAGGCGCCGGTGTACCCGCTCAAGGGCTACTCCCTGACCGTGCCGATCACCAACCCGGCGATGGCCCCGACCTCGACCATTCTCGACGAAACCTACAAGGTCGCGATCACCCGTTTCGACAACCGCATCCGCGTCGGCGGCATGGCGGAGATTGCCGGTTTTGACCTGTCGCTGAACCCGCGTCGACGCGAAACCCTGGAGATGATCGTCAACGACCTTTATCCTCAGGGCGGCGATCTGGCCCAGGCAAGTTTCTGGACCGGCCTGCGTCCGACCACGCCGGATGGCACCCCTATCGTTGGTGCCACCCCGTTCAAGAACCTGTTCCTGAACACCGGTCACGGCACGCTTGGCTGGACCATGGCCTGTGGTTCCGGTCGCTTGCTGGCTGACCTGATGGCGAAGAGAAAACCGCAGATCAGCGCCGAAGGCCTGGATATTTCCCGTTACGGTAACAAGCAACAGGAATCTGCAAAGCACGTTAATCCAGCGCCAGCTCACCAGTGAATGCATGAGCTGTCGGTGGTAACCGCTTTGCCATGAGCCAGTCAGAAAGATCCCTCTTCCGGTGCTGCTGGCGGTTAACGCCGCCAGCCAGTGCCGGTTTTTCTTCCAAACGACCGACCAGAAGTCTGCCGCCATGCGCCCTGCCCGTGCCCTGATCGACCTTCAAGCCCTTCGTCACAACTACCAGATTGCCCGTGAGGTCACGGGAGCCCGCGCCCTCGCGGTGATCAAGGCCGATGCTTACGGTCATGGAGCGGTGCGTTGCGCCCAGGCGCTCGAAGCCGAGGCGGATGGCTTTGCCGTGGCCTGTATCGAAGAGGCTCTGGAACTGCGCGCCGCCGGTATTCGCGCGCCGGTTTTGTTGCTGGAAGGCTTTTTCGAAGCCGATGAACTGTCGCTGATCGTCGAGCATGACTTCTGGTGCGTGGTGCATTCGCTGTGGCAGCTCGAAGCGATCGAAAAAGCGGCGCTGAGCAAACCGATCACGGTCTGGCTCAAGCTCGATTCGGGCATGCACCGGGTGGGGCTGCATCCGAAGGATTATCAATCGGCCTATCAACGGCTGCTGGCCAGCGGCAAAGTGGCGAAGATTGTGCTGATGAGCCACTTCGCCCGTGCCGATGAATTGAACTGCCAGGCCAGTGCCGAGCAGGTCGCGGTGTTCGAAGCGGCGCGTCAGGGCCTGGCAGCCGAGGTCAGCCTGCGCAATTCGCCGGCGGTGCTGGGTTGGCCGCAGATACCGAGTGATTGGGTGCGCCCGGGCATCATGCTTTACGGCGCCACGCCTTTCGAAGAAGCCAATGCCGTGGCTTCGCGCCTGCAACCGGTGATGACCCTCGAATCGAAGGTGATCAGCGTGCGTGAACTGCCGGCCGGCGAGCCGATCGGCTATGGCGCGAAATTCATCACCCAGAAGCCGATGCGCGTTGGGGTGGTGGCCATGGGGTACGCCGATGGCTACCCGCGGCTCGCACCGACCGGTACGCCGGTCTTGGTGGCCGGGCAACGCAGCCAATTGATCGGCCGGGTATCGATGGACATGCTGTGCGTCGATCTGACTGATATTCCGCAAGCAGGCCTGGGCTCGACGGTGGAGTTGTGGGGCAAAAACATCCTGGCCAGCGACGTGGCCATGGCCGCGGGCACGATTCCTTATCAGATCTTCTGCAACCTGCGTCGGGTGCCAATGCTCTATTCCGGGAGTTGACGGCAAGCGAGCCGGACCGAAAGTCGCCTCACTGAACAGGATTCAGGTCAAAGTGTTGTAAATACTGAACGCTGTCGCCATGATAACGCTCAATATTCCAACAATCTGAATCCCTGGAGGCGCAAGCTTTGGACGTCGGTGAACGACTGCAATCGATCCGTAAGCTCAAAGGTCTTTCCCAGCGTGAACTCGCCAAACGCGCGGGCGTCACCAACAGCACCATTTCGATGATCGAGAAGAACAGTGTCAGCCCCTCGATCAGTTCGCTGAGGAAAGTGTTGGGCGGCATTCCCATGTCCATGGTCGAGTTCTTTTCCGAAGAGATCCTGCAGGAAAAACCGACTCAGATCGTCTACAAGGCTAACGAGCTGATCGATATTTCCGATGGTGCAGTGACCATGAAACTGGTCGGCCGGGCTCACCCGAGCCGGGCTATCGCGTTCCTCAATGAAATCTACCCGCCAGGCGCCGACACCGGCGACGAGATGCTCACCCACGAAGGCGAGGAAACCGGAATTCTGGTGGAAGGTCGGCTGGAGTTGGTGGTCGGGCTTGAAACATTTGTACTCGAAGCCGGCGATAGCTACTACTTTGAAAGTACCAAGCCGCACCGTTTCCGTAATCCGTTCGATGCGCCGGCGCGACTAATCAGCGCAGCTACACCCGCGAATTTCTAAGTAAAGAGGCGCCCTGCCAGCATGGCCGAGGCACCCGAGCTGTTTTTCCGTTGCGCAATAAGACCCCTTCGACTTTGGGGTTGTTTCAGTGTCGCGGGCTTACCGCTATACTTGCGCCCGCCTGCGAACCGTGGCCGCAGGCGTGAATAGCCACCATTGAGGGTGAACGCGTGAACCTAATTATGAAAATGCTGGCCGCACCAGCAACCGTACTGGCCCTCTGGGCTGTCAGCGCTCAAGCTGCGACCAACGACGAAATTGCCAAACGCCTTGAGCCAGTCGGCCAGGTCTGTGTTCAGGGTAAAGAGTGCAAAGGCATGGAAGTCGCCGCTGCTGCTGGCGGTGGTGGCGGTGCCAAGGCGCCTAAAGATGTGATTGCCAAGCATTGCAATGCTTGCCACGGCACCGGCCTGTTGGGCGCGCCGAAAATCGGCGACAAGGCAGCCTGGAAAGAACGTGCCGATCACCAGGGCGGCCTCGACGGCATCCTGGCCAAAGCCATTACCGGTGTCAACGCGATGCCGCCTAAAGGCACCTGCGCCGACTGCTCCGATGACGAGCTCAAAGGTGCCATCAAAGAGATGTCCGGCCTGTAACAAGCCTGCCTCTTTCACGAAAAAGCCGCTTATCAGCGGCTTTTTTGTGCCTGCGATTTAGAGCCACTGATCCCTGTAGGAGGGTGGGCTGCGGCGGCGGTTTGGCATTAACAGGCTGTTCATTGCAGCAAAGACCCGGCAAGCTCGGTTCAACCCCAGTTCATGGAATGCAAGGGAGGATCCGATGGTGCAGCTGTGTTCTATCGAGCAAGCGGTTGATGAGGTGTTGGCCAGATTGCCGGCGCATATTCATATGGGCCTGCCCTTGGGCTTGGGCAAACCCAACCATTTCGTCAACGCACTGTATCGACGCGTCGCGCAATTGCCCCAACGGCAGCTGACGATCTACACCGCACTGTGCCTGGGGCGACCTGCATTGGGCGATGGCTTGCAGAAGCGCTTTCTTGAACCGTTCATTGACCAGGTCTTCGGCGATTATCCCGAGCTGGATTTCCTCGCCGACCTGCACCGCGACAGCCTGCCGGGCAACGTTCATATCCAGCAGTTTTTCATGCAGCCCGGTAGCCTGCTCAACAGTCCTGCGGCGCAGCAGGATTATGTCAGCAGCAACTACAGCCACGTGGCCCGGGATATCAATGCCGCGGGCTTGAACCTGGTGGCGCAACTGGTGGCCAGTCATGCCGAGCATCCCGACCGCTTGAGCCTGAGCTGCAACCCGGACATCACCCTCGACCTGTTGCCGATGATCGCCAAGCGCCGAGCCGCCGGGGAGACGATCCTGATGGTCGGCCAGGTGCACAACGACTTGCCCTACATGCCCGGTGACGCCGAAGTCGGTATCGACACTTTCAATGTGCTGATCGACGAGAAAGATCACACCACGCTGTTTTCCACGCCGAACATGCCGGTGGGTTTCCAGGATCATTTCATCGGTTTGCACGCCAGTACGCTGGTGCGCGATGGCGGCACGCTACAGATCGGCATCGGCGCCATGGGCGATGCGCTGACGGCAGCGTTGCTGGCGCGCCAGGCGGATAACGACGGTTACCAGGCATTGCTCGCAGACTTGAACCTCAACCCATGGGCGCAACTGATCGAACGCGAAGGCGGCCTCGACCCCTTTGCCAAGGGCCTGTACGGCTGCAGCGAAATGTTCGTCAACGGCCTGTTGGTTCTGGCCGATGCGGGGATCGTGCGGCGCAAGGTCTATCCGGACGTACCGACCCAACAACAGGCGAATGCCGGCACCCTCGATGAGGCGGCGCAGACCGATGGCATCTCGGTGCATGGCGGTTTCTTCCTCGGACCGCGCAGTTTCTATGAGCGCTTGCGCGAGTTGCCGCAGAACAAGCGGCTCGAATTCAACATGACCCGCATCAGCTACATCAACGAACTCTATGGCCAGGAAGAACTCAAGCGTTTGCAGCGCCTCGATGCACGGTTCATCAACACTGCCTTCACCATGACCCTGCTTGGTGCCGGCGTGGCGGATCAGCTCGAAGACGGGCGAGTGCTCAGCGGCGTCGGCGGGCAATACAACTTTGTTGCGCAGGGCCATGCACTGCAAGGCGCGCGCTCGGTGTTGCTGCTGCGCAGCTGGCGCGAGTCGGGCGGGGATGTCAGTTCAAACATTGTCTGGGAGTACGGCCACTGCACGATCCCACGGCATTTGCGGGACATCGTGGTCACCGAGTACGGCATCGCCGATCTTCGCGGCAAGACCGATGCAGCGGTGATCGAAGCGCTGTTGAACATCAGTGACTCACGCTTTCAGCAGGGTTTGATCGAGCAGGCACAAAAGGTCGGCAAGTTGCCCAAGGATTTTCGTCTCGATCCGCGTTTCACCGACAACCGTCCGCAACGCTTGCAGGCGATACAGGCGCGGCATGCGCAGTTGTTTGCGGAGTATCCGCTGGGTTGTGATTTCACTGAGGTGGAGAAAGATTTGTTGCGAGCGCTGAACTGGCTGAAGAGCAAGTTCAAGCTGAGCGAGATACTGGAATTGGGCAAGGCTGCGCTGGATGCGCCGCTGGCTTTGGAATTTCCCGGGCATTTGCAGCGGATGCAGTTGAGTAACCCTGAAGGGCTGAAAGAGGAGTTGTTCCAACGACTATTGCTCACCGGCCTGAAAGCCACCGCGCTATAACTTCTGCACCCAGAACAACTGTGGGAGCCAGCCTGCTGGCGATTGCTATCTGCCAGTCATGAAGATGTTGACTGGCACGACGCCATCGCCAGCAGGCTGGCTCCCACAGGGGAAATACGGTGTTGTTGGTTATTCGATGAACGTCACGACGCCATCCTTCAGCGACTGCACCCGCGCCAGCGACTCTACGCGATAACCCTGGGCATCCAGCTCCGCACGGCCGCCCTGGAACGACTTCTCGATCACGATCCCCAGGCCCGCCACGGTGGCGCCGGCCTGTTTGATGATCGATATCAGCGCCTGGGACGCCTTACCGTTGGCCAGGAAGTCATCGATGATCAGCACGCGGTCGCTGCTGGTCAGGTGGCGCGGGGAGATCGCCACGGTGCTTTCGGTCTGCTTGGTGAACGAATACACGGTCGCCGACAGCAGGTTTTCGGTCAGGGTCAGGGACTGGTGCTTGCGGGCGAAAATCACCGGTACGCCCAGATTCAGGCCGGTCATGATCGCCGGCGCGATGCCTGAGGCTTCGATGGTGACGATTTTGGTGATACCCGAGTCCTTGAACAGCGTGGCGAATTCGTCGCCGATCAGCTTCATCAGGGCCGGGTCGATCTGGTGGTTCAGAAAGGCGTCGACTTTCAGGACCTGATCGGAAAGCACGATGCCTTCTTCGCGGATTTTCTTGTGCAGGGCTTCCATGAAGCTGTCCTCTTGTGGCGCCTTTTGCGCCGAAGGTCTAAATAAAGTGGTCAATTCTAGCGCTTTAACATCGCGCGTATATCCGCCAATGCGTTGTTGCCGCGAACGGCTTTGACTTCGGTCGGGGTGTCGTCGTTGCCTTCCCAGGCCAGGTCGTCCGGTGGCAGCTCATCGAGGAAGCGGCTTGGCGCGCAGTCGATGATTTCGCCGTATTGCTTGCGCTTGGCGGCGAAGGTGAACGCCAGGGTCTGACGCGCGCGGGTAATACCCACGTAGGCCAAGCGGCGTTCTTCTTCGATGGTGTCGGCTTCGATGCTGGAACGGTGCGGGAGGATTTCCTCTTCCATGCCCATGATGAACACATAGGGGAATTCCAGGCCCTTGGAGGCGTGCAGGGTCATCATTTGCACACCTTCGGCGCCGTCCTCCTCTTCCTGCTGACGCTCCAGCATGTCGCGCAGTACCAGTTTGCCGATGGCGTCCTCGACGGTCATTTCGCCTTCTTCGTCCTTCTCGAGCGTGTTTTTCAACGCCTCGATGAGGAACCAGACATTACCCATGCGGTAGTCGGCGGCCTTGTCGCTGGAGCTGTTGGTGCGCAGCCAGTTCTCGTAGTCGATGTCCATGACCATGCTGCGCAGGGCCGAGATCGGGTCTTCGCCGGCGCATTGCTCACGGACCTTGTCCATGAAGCGCTTGAAACGCGACAGGCGATCGGTGAAACGGCTGTCCAGATGTTCACCCAGGCCGATTTCGTCGGTGGCGGCGTACATCGAGATTTTTCGTTCGGTCGCGTAGTTGCCGAGCTTCTCCAGCGTGGTCGAACCGATTTCCCGGCGTGGGACGTTGATCACTCGCAGGAAGGCGTTGTCGTCGTCCGGGTTCACGATCAGGCGGAAGTAGGCCATCAGGTCTTTCACTTCCTGACGTCCGAAAAAGCTGTTGCCGCCGGACAGGCGATACGGCACCTGATGGTGCTGCAATTTCAGTTCGATCAGCTTGGCCTGGTAGTTACCGCGGTAGAGAATCGCGAAATCGCTGTACGGTCGGTCGGTGCGCAGGTGCAGGCTGAGGATTTCCATGGCCACGCGTTCGGCTTCGGCGTCTTCGTTGCGGCAGCGGATCACGCGGATTTCGTCGCCGTGACCCATTTCACTCCACAACTGCTTTTCGAATTCGTGGGGGTTGTTCGAGATCAGCACGTTGGCGCAGCGCAGGATGCGGCTGGTGGAGCGGTAGTTCTGCTCCAGCATCACCACTTTCAAGGACGGGTAGTCTTCCTTGAGCAGCATCAGGTTTTCCGGACGCGCGCCACGCCAGGCGTAGATCGACTGGTCGTCGTCGCCCACCACGGTGAACTGGTTACGCTTGCCGATGAGCATTTTTACCAGCAGATACTGGCTGGCGTTGGTGTCCTGGTATTCATCCACCAGCAGGTAACGCACCTTGTTCTGCCACTTTTCCAGGATGTCGGCATGCTCTTCGAACAGCTTCACCGGCAGCAGGATCAGGTCGTCGAAGTCCACTGCGTTGAACGCCTTGAGCGTGCGCTGATAGTGGGTGTAGACGATGGCGGCGGTCTGTTCCTTGGGGTTGCGCGCGTTTTCCAGGGCCTGGGCGGGCAGGATCAGGTCGTTTTTCCAGGCGCCGATCATGTTCTTGATCTCGTCGACGCCGTCGTCGCCCGAGTATTCCTTCTGCATGATGTCGGTCATCAGGGCCTTGACGTCGGTCTCGTCGAAGATCGAGAAGCCCGGTTTGTAGCCCAGCCGCACGTGTTCCTTGCGGATGATGTTCAGGCCCAGGTTGTGGAAGGTGCAGACCGTCAGGCCCCGGCCTTCACCGGCGCGCAGCAGGGTGCCGACCCGTTCCTTCATCTCGCGCGCGGCCTTGTTGGTAAAGGTCATGGCGACGATGTACTGGGCGCGGATACCGCAGTTCTGGATCAGATGGGCAATTTTGCGCGTGATCACGCTGGTCTTGCCGGAGCCTGCACCGGCGAGCACCAAAAGAGGGCCGCCGACGTAGCTCACGGCTTCTTGCTGCCGGGGATTGAGTCGGGACATAGGTAAATTCAGGGGTCAGTCACGAAATGGGCCGGCATTTTAACAGGCTCAGCAATTTGTGCTGCTCTCTCCGACTTGTGACGTACAACGCGATCTCTAATTGCCGCTTTTGTTACTTTCACGCAGGATGCGCAACGGATTTGCGTCTAATGTTCGTAATTCCGGTTACAAAGGCCACGTTTGATAACTGATGTCATTGGTCATTGGTTATCGGCGCGGCATAATGCCCGTCGCCTACATCTTTGCAGAGTCTAGGGAGCTAGCTTGTCTACGCCTGTCGAACCCTTGCGTTTGCTGCTACTGGCCGAAGAGCCAGCGTGGGCAGCGTTGTTGCGCGAGTGTCTGGCTCCGATGGGGAGCTCGGCCGTGCTCATCAGCGCGCCGAGTTGGGAGTCGGTCAGCAGTCTGTTCGATGACAACCGCAGTGCGGTGTTGTTGACGATCCCGGCTCTTCAGCCGGCGCCGGGCCGTTGCTGTCTGCCGACGGTGCTGCTGCTCGAACACGAGCCGCTGACCCCGCCCGACGGTGTAAGCGACTGGTTGGTACGCGATCATCTCGATACCGGCATGCTGCGCCGTTGCCTGCGTCATGTGCGTGAGCGCGGCGTGCTGGAAACCACGCTGCAGCGCCTGGCCGAGCAAGACCCACTGACTGGCATCGCCAACCGCCAGGGCTTCCAGACGCTGCTGACGGCGCGCCTGGCAGAAAACGAGGGCCGTGGCCTGGCGCTGGGGCACCTCGATCTCGACAACTTCCGTCACGCCAACGATGCCCTCGGCCACCAGGCCGGCGATCGCCTGATTCTGCAAGTCGTGGCGCGGCTCAAAAGCCAGCTGGAGGCCGGCGATCAGCTGGCACGGCTGGGCAGCGATGAATTCGCCTTGCTGATCGATACCCGCCGCGCCCCGCAGCGCGCCGAATGGATGGCCGAACGCATCACCGAAGCCTTGGCCGAACCTTATTGGGTCGATGGTGAAAGCCTCTTGATCGGCTCCAGTCTCGGTATTGCCCACGCCCGCGCCCAGGCCGGTGCCGACCCGTTGATGTGGCACGCGCACATCGCCATGCAACAAGCCAAGAGTACGCAGGGCTGCACCTTTCACATTTTCAACGAACGCATCAACCGCAATGCCCGCAGCATCGCCGACCTGGAAACCGAGCTGCGCCGCGCGTTGCGCCGTGATGAGCTGGAACTGCATTACCAGCCACGGCTGAATCTCGAGGACGGGCAAATCGTCGGCCTCGAAGCCCTGGTTCGCTGGCGCCATGCCGAGCGTGGTTTGCTGCCACCGAGCGAGTTCGTGCCACTGGCCGAGCAAAGCGGTTTGATCGTGCCGCTCGGTTACTGGGTGATTTCCCGGGCCTTGCGCGACATGCAGGCCTTGCGCGAACGCGGTTTGCCGCCGCTGCACATGGCAATCAACCTATCGTTCCGCCAGTTCCAGGACAGCCAATTGCTCTCGACCCTGAGCCGGCTGATTGCCGAGCGTGGGGTCGAGGCGCAATGGCTGGAATTCGAACTGACTGAAACCGCGGTCATGCGCCGCAGCGATCTGGTCAAGCAGACCATGGACGCCCTCGGGCGCCTGGGCGTGCGCTTCTCCCTCGACGATTTCGGCACCGGGTTCTCATCGTTCGTGCACCTCAACAGCCTGCCGATCACCTTGTTGAAGATCGACAAGAGCTTTGTCGGCGGCATGGAGCAACGGGAAGAGAACCGCAAACTGGTCCATGCGATGATCAACCTGGCGCACAACCTCAACCTGGAAGTCGTCGCCGAAGGCGTGGAAACGCCGCAGCAACTGGACCTGTTGCGTGGGTTTGATTGCGATCAGGTGCAGGGGTATCTGATCAGCAAGCCGTTGGCGCTGGCTGAGCTGGTGGAGTATCTGACTTTCGATGGCAGCCAACAGACGCCGCTGGAAGGGATGGTTTAACCCCCCCGGATTCCTTGTGGGAGCTGGCAAGCCAGCTTCCACAGGTGGTTCATTCGGCCTGGACTGCATCGAAATGCCGCGCCGCCGGCTCGCGCTTGATCATCCGCTTCATCTTCCACTCAAACGCCAGCGTCAAACCCACCGCCGCGCACGCCAGTCCCAGCGCCAGGCCCCACCAGACGCCCGTCGGCCCCCAGTTCAAGTGGAACGCCATCCACCACGCGGCGGGCGCGCCAATCAACCAATAGCAACCCAGGCCGACCAGGAATGTGGTCTTGGCATCCTTGAGGCCACGAATGCAGCCCATGGCGATGGTTTGCGTGCCGTCGAACAGCTCGAACCACGCCGCCACTGCCAGCAGGCTTACGGCCAGGTTGATGACCTCGCGGAATGCCGGGTCGTTGTGGTCGAGAAACAGGCCGATCAACTGATTCGGCAGCAGCCAGAAAACCATCGCAAAGCACAGCATCGCCGCTGCGCCGAAGGCGATGCCGACCCGTCCGGCCAATCGCGCATCCAACAGTTGCCCGGCGCCGTAGTGCTGGCCGATGCGCATGGTGATCGCATAGGAAATCCCCGCCGGCACCATGAACGCTACCGAGACGATTTGCAGGGCAATCTGGTGCGCCGCCAATTGCGTGCTGCCCATGGTGCCCATGCACAGCGCCGCGAACGCAAACAACCCGACTTCCACGGCGTAGGTGCCGCCAATCGGCAGGCCCAGGCGCCACAGCTCCTTCAGGTACTGATGGTTGAGCCGTAGCAATCCCTGACGCAGCGGGTAAGCGTCGTAAGCCGGATGCCGACGGATGTGCCACGCCAGCGCCAGGGCCATGAGGTTGGCCACGATCGCGGTGACCAGGCCGATGCCCATCAAACCCAGTTTCGGCAGGCCGAACATGCCGGTGATCAGTGCGTAGTTGAGCAGGAAGTTGGCCACTGTTCCGCCCAGGCTGATGACCATCACCGGCGTAGCGCGGCCGATGGCGCTGGTGAAACCACGCAAGGCCATGAAAGTCAGGTAGCCAGGCAAGGCGAAGGGTAAAAACACCAGAAACTGCCCGGCGGCCTGAACGTTACTCTCGGTCTGGCCGAACAGCAGCAGGACCGGCTTGAGGTTCCACAGCAGCAACCCTGCGCCCAGCGCCATCAACCACGCCAGCCACACTCCGGCCTGGGTCAGCCGGGCTGCGCCGAAAATATCGCCCGCGCCCTGACGAATCGCCACCAGGGTGCCGACCGCGGCAATCACGCCAATGCAGAAAATCGACACGAACGAATAGCTGGCCGCACCCAGCGAACCACCGGCCAGCGCTTCGGGACTCAGGCGCGCCATCATCAAGGTGTCGGTGAGGACCATCAGCATGTGCGCCAACTGCGAGGCGATCAACGGCCCCGCCAGCCGCAGGATGGCCCAGAGTTCAATACGTGCTGGATGTTGCATGGTCATCACGCTCTGTAGGAAAAGTCGACAGGAAAGGGTCGATTCTCGGCGCTCCGCGGGGTTTGCACAAAGGGATAAAAAGGATGGGTGGCATGATTAAAACTCATGCAGGAAAGTTTCTGCTAGGGTGGTCGAATCCCGGTTCAAGAGCTTTCCCCATGTCACGACGTCTGCCTCCCTTGTATGCCCTGCGCGCATTCGAAGCGGCGGCGCGACACAGTTCGTTCACCCGTGCCGCCGAAGAGCTGTCGATCACGCAAAGTGCGGTCAGCCGGCATATTCGTACGCTCGAAGAGCATTTTGCCTGCCGCTTGTTTCACCGAAGTGGTCGCCACCTGCAGCTGACCGAATCGGCCCGCTTGTTGTTGCCGGGGATCCGCGAGGGCTTCACTGCTCTGGAGCGGGCTTGTAATACCTTGCGCGCCGAAGACGACATCCTGCGCATGAAAGCCCCGTCTACCCTGACCATGCGTTGGTTGCTGGCGCGCCTGAGTCGTTTCCGCCACCTGCAGCCGGGCAACGAGGTGCAATTGACCAGCGCCTGGATGGATGTCGATTCGGTGGACTTCAACGATGAGCCATTCGATTGCGCAGTGTTGCTGAGCAACGGACATTTCCCGCCGGACTGGGAGGCGAGTTACCTATTCCCCGAAGAATTGATCCCGGTGGGCGCGCCCAACCTGCCGAGTGATCAGCTATGGGATGCCGCGCGCCTGGCCAACACCGAGCTGCTGCACCCGACGCCGGACCGCCGCGACTGGCGCAATTGGCTGGAGCGCATGGGCCTGGCCGATCAGGTGTCACTCAAGGGCGGGCAGGTGTTCGACACGCTGGAGCTGGGCATGATCGCGGCAGCCCGAGGCTACGGCGTGTCCATGGGCGATTTGCTGATGGTGGCGGAGGATGTGGCACAGGGGCGCTTGAGCCTGCCGTGGCCGACGGCTGTTGCCAGCGGTGAGAAATACTACCTGGTCTGGCCGAAAACCCGTCCGGGCGGTGAGCGCATGCGTCGGCTCAGCGACTTTTTGCAAAGTGAAGTCCGGGCCATGGAGTTGCCGGATGTCGAGCATCTGAGCTGAAACGATAGAGCGCCCAGTGTAGCGGCCTTGAGCCATATCCCCGCTATTCGCTCAAGTATTCCCGTTCGCCGCCGAAAATCTGCTCGTGGGACCTTCGTGCAGGTTCGACGCTACTTCCTAATTATTAGACATTTTGCTGAGTGTGCGCCGTGATCACGATGATCCAGGCACTTGGCCAGGAGCTGTCATGTCTCAACCTCGTGCCCGGATAGCCTCACAGCTTGGTCTTGCGCTCGCCGTGATTCTGGCGATCGTCATCACCGGCAGTACCTTGTTCGCCCTGCGTTCGCTGGACACCGCCAACCTCGCTACCCGCGAAGAACACCTGGCCAGTGAGGCCCGGTTGCTGGCCGATCAGTTGAGTACCTTTCACGGTACGCTGCGTGAAAGCACCCAGCGCCTTGCCGGGCTGTTCGAGAAGCGTTTCAGTGGAGGGCTGAGCGTGCACCCGGATGAACCGGTGGCCGTGGCGGGCATCCAGACACCGGGCTTGCACCTGGGCAGTGAAGTGCTTAACAACAACTTCAAGGAAGTGGACGAGTTCAAGCAGATGACCGCGGGCGTGGCGACGGTGTTCGTGCGCAGCGGCGAAGACTTCATTCGCGTCAGTACAAATGTCAGCAAACAAGACGGCAACCGTGCCATTGGCACTGTTCTGGATCACGCGAATCCGGCATACGCCCGTTTGATGGCGGGGCAGAGCTACGTGGGTCGATCCTTGCTGTTTGAACGCCTCTACATGTCGCAGTACACCCCTGTGCGCGACAGCAGCGGTAAGGTCATTGCCGTGTTGTATGTAGGATTCGATTACACCGACGCGCAGAAGGCGCAGTTCGAAAACCTCAAACGCTTCCGCATCGGCCAGACCGGTTCCCTGGCGCTTTTAGATGAGCAAAACAAATGGCTTGTGCCGATCGCAGGTGTGCAGGCTCTGGACCAAGCGGTGCCGGCAATTGTCGATCTGGCGAAAACACCGGGCAAGGGCGATTTCTGGAGCGACAAGTCCGAAGAGTTTTATAGCGTGGCCGTACCGTTCGAAGGTGGGCCGTGGTCGGTGGTGGCGAGCATGCCGAAAAACGAAATCAGCGCCGTGACCTGGAGTGTCGGTATCCAGCTGGCCATTGGCAGTTTGCTGGCGATGTTGCTGGCAGTGGGTTCGGCAGTCTGGCTGTTGCGCAGCAAACTTGCCCCGCTGGGGGATCTGGTGCGCCAGGCCGAAGCCTTGGGCGCCGGTGATCTGAGCGTCCGTCTGAGCGTGTCGAGCAACGACGAAATCGGTCAACTGGCCCGCGCCTTCAACCAGATGAGCCAGGCGTTGTCGACCATGGTCGAGCACATCCGCAATGCTTCGATGGAGGTCAACCGCCGCGCTCAGGCCTTGTCCGGCTTGTCCGGTGGCGCCTACGAAGGGATGGAACAGCAGTCGGGCGAAATCACCAGCATGGCCGGGGCCGTGGAAGAATTCAGCGCGACCTCGTTGAACATTGCCGACAACATGGGCAGCACCCAGCGTCTGGCCCAGGAAAACGCCCAGCAAACGCAGATTGGTCGCACGTCGATGGACGAAGCGTCCTCGTCGCTGGAGCAAATCGCCGGTGCATTGAACAGCACCGCAACGGTGATCAATACCCTGGGTCAGCGCTCCCAGGAAATCGGTGGCATCGTCGGTGTGATTACGTCGATCGCCGATCAGACCAACCTGCTGGCGCTCAATGCCGCGATCGAAGCGGCCCGTGCCGGCGAGCAGGGTCGTGGTTTTGCCGTGGTGGCCGATGAAGTGCGCAACCTTGCCTCTCGCACCCGTGAAGCCACCGATGAAATTTCCGGGATGATCCAGAGCATCCAGCAAGAGACCGGCAACGCCATCAGCACCATGGAACAGGGCAACGTGCTGATGCAGGAAGGCTTGTCACGCAACGCCAACGTCGCCGCGGCACTGGCGCGGATCGACGAGCAAAGCCGCTCGGCCGGGCAGCAGTTCGCCGCCATCACCACCGCCACTCAGGAACAGAGCAGCACCGCGACCTTGCTCAGCAGCAACCTGCAGAGCATCGCCCTGGCTAACAGCGAGCAGCGGGAAGTGGTGTCCAACCTGGCCGTCACCGCCAGGGAACTGGAGAAGCTGGCGGCGGATTTGCGGTCCGAGGTTGACCGGTTTCGTTGAGGTGCCTTTGAAATAGTTATCGCGGGCAAGCTCGCTCCCATAGGGTACCTGCGTCGTCGAACAATCGCGTAGACGACACAAATTCTGTGCGAGCCTGCTCGCGAATGAGGTCACCTCAATTCAGCATCTTTCCCCAGTTAATCGCACTTGGCATTGCTGGAGACTTCCTTGCTTGCCTGTTTCAACAGGTTACCCAACTCAGCCGCATTGGTGCTGTTGTAAACCCGGCCACCGGTGTTCTCAGCGATGCAGCGTGACGGGCCGCCAGCACCGATTTTCACCACGTTGACCCGCAGGCGCGGTTGTTCCCTGGCGATTCGACGGGATACCGCGCAAACGTCCTGCCCGCAACCGTCTTCTCCGTCGACAAACATCACGATAACCGCATCGTTATTGCGCCCGTCGACGGTACTCGCCGCATGGGCCAGGCTGTCGGCCAGCGGTGTGCCGTCGTCGGGAACCAGACCTCGAATCCCGTTGATCAGCCGCGGACGGTCGCCGAACTTGAACACACCCCGGTCCGGTGTTCTTTCGCAGCCGGCGAAGGTGATCAGGCGTGTGTCGATCTTCGGGTCCAGCCCGTTGATCATGCCGGCCAGCGAATCCTTGGCGACGTCCATGCGGCTGGGTTTGGCGGTGAGCCGCATGGTGCGGTTCGGGTCCAGGAGCTTGTTGATGTCAGGACCGAAGAACCAGTCCTCGTCGGCTTTCACTGACTTGATGTTCAAATCCATCGAGCCCGAAGTGTCGAGCACCACCACGAACTGCGGGACCTCTGACTTCGGCGCTGTTTTGCGGCAGGCGAAGTTGTCCAGCGTCGGGGCTGGTGGCGGGGCCGCCACTTCCGGTTTTGGTGGTGGAACCGGTTTGGGTGGCGGGGTCGGCTTGGGCTCCGGTACGGGTGCGGGTGCCGGTTTGGGTGGCGGGACCGGCTTGGGTTCCGGTACCGGTACCGGTTCTGGCGTGGGTTCTGGTGCCGGAACAGGTTTCGGTTCCGGTTCCACGACAGGTGCGGGAACAGGCTCAACCGGCTTCTCAACCGGTTTCTCAACTGGCGTAACCACCGGCGCTACAGGCGGAACCACGACAACCGGCTCACGGTGCAGGAACCACCAGAGCCAGAGCGCCAGAAGCAGCAACAGCAGCGCGAGTAAGGCCGCCGCGAGCCACCAGCCCCGCCGCGACGGCGGTACGACCGGCGCCACCGGAATCACCGGCGGCACGATCGGTTTGGGCGGACGCTGGTTCCAGCGCACCACCAAAGGCTCACCGTTGAGGCTGTAGAGTTTGTCCAGCTCAGGCGTGCCGAGCAGGCTGCGCAGGTCATCCGCTTCCTTCGGTTGACCGCGTTTTTGCAGTTCATCCGCCAGCTGTCCGAGGGACGTCTGACGTACCTCATAGGTTTCCAGCAAACGTCGTTGCGCGTCCTCGTTGAGATCGGCATAAGGCGTGGGTTGGCCGCCCAGTTCGGTCCACCATTCCAGCACGTCGCCGCTGCCCATCCGCGGGATGGCAAACAGACTGGCGACGGTCGGCGGAAAGTGTTTCTGGATGAGGGCGACTTTGGCTTGCAGCGCACTCATCCCCTCCGATGTGGCTTGCGCATCCCTGATGACCCGCTGCATGACGACGATTCCTGAAAAAGTGCAGGCATCCGTCGGGATGCCCTGCGGGGGTGAAAAATTACTCTTCGTAGCCGAGGCTGAATTGCAGCTGATTGACCTTCTTCTGCAACGTTTTCAGCTCTTGCTGCTTGGCCGCCAGTGCCGCTGGCGTTGATTTGGTCGTTGGCGCCGCTTGCGTAGCCTTGAGCTGCTTCTCGAGGTCGGCAATCTGCTTCTGCACCTGGGCTTCATTGCCACGCCGGGCCTTGAGCGAGTTCAGCAGTTGCGTCAGCGACTGATTCAGCGCCGCCTGGGATTTCTGCTGGCTGGCCAGATCGGCCTTGGTGCTGAGCTGCTGGGCCTGAATGTTCTCGTACACCTGACGGAACATTGCGTTTTGCTGTCGGGACTCGCTCAAGGCCAGTTCCTTCTGCTTGACCTGATCGCTGTAACCACCGGAATAGTCGCAGTTCATCTTGGTCAGCAGGCTGCTGTCGCGATTGGTTGCATCGCATTCGCCAGGCTGGGTCGCGCAACCGCTCAGGGCCAGGACGGCAGTGATGACCATCAGTTGTCGTAGCGTCATGTGCTTAGCCCAGGGTGATTGCGGAGCGTTGGCTGTACAGAGCGTCGACTTCCTTCTGCAGGCTGACGACTTTCTGGTTCATTCTCTGAATGTTCATCTCCACTTGCCTGATCTCGGCGCTGGAGCCTTGTGAACGCTCGGCGTCTGCCACTTTGCGGTACTCGGTGACTTTGGTACGCATGTTGGCAAGGTCTTTGCGCAGGCGCGCGATGTCCGAATCGATCCCGGCGATTTGCGCCTGGGCCCTGCTCTTGTCGACTTTCTTGTTGGCGATGTCCTTTTTGATCTGGGCAATTTGCGCATGGTCATCATTGATTACTTGCTGAGCGGTCGCCGTCCGGGCGATCACGTTCTGCGTGTCTTGTTCGACGTCGCTGTTCATCTTCGCCAAGCGGGTGGAGGTGTCGGCGTATTCGGCGCGACGTTGATCCAGGTAATAGTTCGCGCCCATGGCCACGCCACACGCGGTAATACCGGCGGCGATGACGCACACGGTTTTGTTGCTGCTGTTGGACAGCGCGCAAGCGAGGATGCCGACACCGGCGCCGACGGCGCAGGCCTGGTAACCGGACTTGCTGAAGAACTCTGCGTCATTGCCCTGGGTCAGGCGCGGGTCGGCACCGTCGCCTTCGCCTTCGCCGAGCATGGAGCTGCCGGTGTTGGCGCAACCGGTCATTAGCAGGCTGCTGGCGACTACGAATGCGATCTGTAGCTTGAAGCGAGTCCAAAGGCTGCGCGACATGATGAAACTCCTACGTAACGGTGTTGACGCGTTGTTATTGAGTGGCGGTTTTGCAGCTGGTCAGCCAGGCTACAGTGTCGATTTTCTGCTTTTGCAGGAACGCTTTCTGATTGGCCCAGTGAGTGCGCAGGTAAGGTTTGAGGTCTTGCAGCTGTTTGTTGCGGGTGATGATTTCTTCCATCACCGGGACTTGCGTTTCAAGCAGTGGCTGGCCGTACAAGGTAGCCGATTCCACCAGGCTGCTGGCGTAGTAACGGCTGAGTTTGTGCAGGCGATCCTTTTGCTCGTCGAGCTTGCCTTTACGCATGTCGCAACTGGCATCTTTGTCTGCGCTTTCACAGTTGAGCTTGTAGTTCTTTTGCAGGAAGTCCACGTACTGGCCGTCGTCGAGCATCTTGGTGCACAGGAACGCACCCAGGTTGAGGCTGGCGCGGATCGCCTGGTCGCGGGTTTCTTCCTGTTGCTGGTTGCTGGCGCGCAACTGGTTCTCCAGGGTCTGGAGCTTTTCCTTGAGTACTTTGTCTTCGACGCCCGAGGCGAGGTTGTTCAGGGATTGCACGGTGCCTTTGTCGGCGGATTCGGTTTCCTTGCTGCCGGTGCCGAGTTTCTTCCAGCTGCTTTCGATGCTGGCGACTCGTTCGCGAGAGGTGAGGGTCGGGGAAACCAGCACCAGTCGCAGGCCGGTGGTCTTGTTTTTCACCTGGCCTTCGGCATTGTAATACGGTTCTTCCTTACGTAATGCAGTACGAAGGTCGGCCTGCGCGGTCAGGTAGTTTCCGCCACGGACGACGTAGCCACCGGCCTGACCGTGCTGGCGGTCGAGTTTGTTCAGGCGAAACGGCTCGAACATCATTTCGTCGACGTTACCAAGCATGTCATGCAGGCCCAGCGGGTTGGGCTTTTGCAGACCCGTCAATTGCACTTTGCCGTTGGACGATTGCGCGCCGGCGAACCACTCGTAGGCGTTGATGCCTTCTGGCATCGGGTAGTGCGTGTCGCGGAATTCAGCAGCGCCGACTTCCAGCCCGCCGCGTGCGGCGAACTCCCACTCGACTTCGGTTGGCAGGCGCAGAAAGCCTTGCGCGCCGTCTTCCTTGGGCAACTTGCCGGCGGCGTTTTTGCGCAACCACAGGTTGTACTTGTCAGCCGCTTCGATGGCTTGCACCCAGCTCACTGCCGTTTGCGGCAAGCGCATCTTGGTGGCGGCGGTGGGGCAGGTTGCTTCGGTCAGCGCGGCGTATTGCAGTTGACTCATCTCGTACTTGGCCATCAGGTAGTAACGGGATTTGTCGTTCTTGGCCCCGGTGAAACTGCCGGCGATAAAGGTCGGGCGGGTCTGTTCGACATAGCCGTATTCCGCGCCGTCCTGACCGATGTTGATTGGGTAGTCATCCAGCGGACCGGCGACCGGAATGAACACCTTGCGAAACACCATCGAACCTTCGCAGGGCATCGGCAGCACGACGTCGCTAGCCTCGGGCATCGGGTTGTAATACTTCTCTTCCCAGCCCGCCGCCGAGGCGTCGAGCAAGTAGCCGAGGCTCAGGGGTAACAGCAAGCCAAAACGTTTAGAGCTCACGCAGACTCTCCGCAGGTTGGATATTGATGGCTCGCAGGGCGCCGATCACGGCCACCAGTGCAGCGACCAAAAAGGTCAGGAGCAGGGCGGCCAAGCCATGCCAAACAGTGATGTGGCAAGCGAAGGTGCCGGTGGCTTGGCTGCTGCCGAGCAGGTAGTCGAACAAATGACTGCCCACGGCATAAAACCCCAGCCCGCCAATGTAGCCGGCCAGGCTCAGCAATAGCGCTTGCAGGACCACGAAACCGCCGACAGCCCCACGTTTGAAACCCAGCAGACGCAGAACCGCCAGGCTTTTGCGTTTACGGTCGATGTTGGCCAGGAACGCGCCGACCATCGACGCCAAGCAGCCGATCAGTGCCGCCACGGCGATCACACCGAAGATCAGCCCCAGCACATGGTTGATGGCTTTGACGTTGTCGATGTCGGCCAGTCGGCTCGACGTTTCGATGTGTTGTTCGTTGAGCCAGTGTTCCAGCGGCGCGACTTGATCGATGTCGCGCGCGTACACGCGGGCGCGGGCATACAGCGGCTGTAGATTATCCTGAGGCTTACCGGTGGTAATGCCGAACTCACTGACCTGATAACCGTCGCGAAAGCGCTCCAGATCCAGCAACAGCGGCGGGGCGACAAACCCGGCGGCGCGACCGAAGCGGGCACCGTCGAGCACGGCCAGTACCGTCAGCGTCATCTCGCCGCGTTCATTGACACCTTCCAGACGGCGCAAGGCCCGCAGCTGCACGCTGTCGCCTGCCTTGGCCTGCAAGCGTTGCGCTGCGCTGGCGCTGAGGATCACTTGATTGCCGACGGGGTTGAGTGGCGCCAGGTTCAGTTGTGGGTCGCCGGGCTCAGTGGCGATGATTTCCGCACCTTCGACAAACCGTTGCATGCCGATCAGTAAGTCAGCCTGGGTATTGAGCGAGCGGGTCTGTCCGAGGGCAAAACCGGTCTCGGGGCGCTGGCGCAAACGCTCGATCCAGGCTGTGTCGTAGTTGCCGTTGCTGAGCATCTTCACTTCAAGGTTGCGCGGGTCGCGCAGCAGTTCGTCCTGCAGCTGGCTGACCACCCCGTGTTTGAGCCCGAACAGCAACAACAACGGCGCGATCACCGCCACCAGGGAGGCGGCGATGCACAGCGAGACCTTGCGGTCGTGCCAGAGGTCTTGCAGCGCCAGTGAGCCCAGCAGGCGCAAGCGATCAGTCCATCGGTTCAAACAGAGTCTCCCCCTGATGGCTGATAGCGCCGAGTCGCGGCAAGCCGAAATCCTTCAACAAAGCCCAGTCATGAGACACAACGAGCGCACTCAGGCCCATGCTCGACACCAGGCTCAGGAGCAACTCGAACAAACGCCGGGCACCGTGAGGGTCGAGTGCGGCGGTCGGCTCGTCGGCCAATAGCAGCTGCGGTTCATGGGCAATTGCCCGAACGCAGGCAACGCGTTGGCGTTCGCCAATCGACAAGGCCTGAGGTTGTTTGTCCAGCAACCCTTGCAGGCGCAACACGTCAACGGCGTGGTCGATGTGATCGCTTTTTGCGGGCATCCCGAGCAAACGACGCGGCAGGCTGATATTGTCCCGCACGCTCAGGAACGGCAGCAAGCCGCCACTCTGCAAAATGAATCCCAAATGCCGTGAACGCACTGCTGCAAGAGCAGGCTGGTCGTCAGTGGCCAGCAGTTGGGCGATATCCTGAGCGTGGGTCGGGCCCAACCGAAAGCGCTCGAGTTCCACCGGCGCGAGCAACAGGCCGATGGCTTCGAGCAACGTGCTTTTGCCGCTGCCGCTCTCACCGGTGATGGCGAGGATTTCCCCGGCGCCGACCTGCAAGTGCGGCAGTCGCACATGATGAGCCTGTGCGCCTTCACCACGGCGCACCAGCAGGTTCTTGATATCGAGCATCGGCGTCTCTTTAAGGCATCATTTCCAGTGGCACGGGGTAGACGTTGTCCCGTGCATCGCTGTCTTTGGCTAAAGCAACCCAACGGTCGACATCGGCGTTGTAACGCTGGTAATGCCGCAGTTTGGTGTTCAGCGTGCGGATGAATTTTTCTTGTGCCAGACCATCCCAGCTCTTCCAGGTCTCTTCATCCAGATTCAGCACTTCACTCTGATAAGGCAGGTCTTCGAGGTATTCACCGAGGACGCCCATGTCCGCCAGTTTGGCATTGCTGTTCTGTTTGAGCTGATTGGGATCGGCGCCCATGGTCGCCGCCACCGAGCGCAGGCGATTGAACATGTCCGTCGGCGAAATCAGGCCTTCGTTGGCGGCATCGAGAATCTGCTTCATCACGTCGCTCAAGTCGCTGAGCTGTGACTTGGTCAGCAGCACCCGCACGTCGGTGGTCGGGATGTTCTGCTTGATCAGATCACGGTCGGTGATCCATGCCTTGAACACTGGCGGGGCTTTGCTGTTGGTCTTCTCGCCGAGATAGGCAAGTTGCATGGCGTGGCCGATCAGCGCCGCGTCTTCGAGCATCTTTTTCTCGGCCGGGTCCTGCTTGGCGTTCGCCGCACTGCCAATGGCGTCTTCTCCCATGTAGGCAGCTTTGACCTGTGTAGTAATCGCCCCGGCCAGTGCGTCGACCTTGCGACCGAATTCCTGCACATCGCCAGCGTTCACCGGGTAGTACAGCGAAGTGTTGGTGCCCGGGTAGGTCGACAGGTTCTTATATTGCGCCTCGGCCTTGGCGTGGTCCTTGGTTCCGGCCGGGGTTTTCAGGTGCAGGGTGTAAATCGCCACGCCCGGGTTGGCGGCTTCGATACGTACCTGCGCGGCGTTCAAACCGGTCTTCGACAGCTTGTCGTCGCCTTCGATGGCGCCCGCATCGGTGATCAGCACCACGTAGCGTGCGCCGAACTGGTTCCAGTCGACTTTGTCGATGCTCTCCATGACGCCGGCAAACGAGTCTTCATCGAAGCTGCTGCTCGACACGGTGGCCTGTTTGAGGTCGGCGATCCTGGCGAAAAAGTCGGCGCTGTCTTTCACCTGCGTCGGGTCGGCGTACATCTTGGTGGTGTATTCCAGCCCCGGCACCGCCTGGGTGTTGGAGCGGAAAGCCACCAGGCCGAACTTGACCTGCTTGCCGAGATTCTGAGCTTCGATCTTCTGGTAAACCTTGCGGATCGCCTCGCGGGTGCGGTCAATGTAGGGGTCCATCGAGATCGTCGAGTCGATGACAAATACCACGGCCGCGCTGAACTCCTTCAGCTGGTTGGCCTTTTTCTCTTCGGCTTCCTTGGCGCCGGCAGCGCTGTTTACAGCACCACCCTTCACGTTCTTGTCATCCGGCTTGCTGACGGAGGCGACATTGAGCAGGCGCGTGCGGAAACCGCTTTCGGTCATGACTTCTTCGCCGCTGAGTACCGGCAGCAGGTAGAACTGCTTTTGCAGGTCGACGAAGTATTCAGGTTCTTCAGCCAGTACACCCGGTGCTTGCTGGCCCTTTTTCAGCGTGGCCCGCAGCGGCGCGACTTTGCTGACCGGGTCCGGTGCATCAAGAATGCCCTCGACGGTGGCACGGTCCTTGAAAAACAGCAGTCGGTCGCGGTTGGCCGGGTTGGTGAAGGCCAGCGTCAGCTGCATCTTCCAGTCGGTGGTGCAGCTGGCAGGCAGCCAGCCAATGGTTTTGCCGTAGCTGTCGGGGCCGACTTTCAACCACTCGGCGTTATTCGCTTGGGCGCGCTCGTACACATAAAAGCGGCTGAAGACTGGTTGTGCGTCGCCTGCCGCACCGCCCGCCGTCGGGCTGACTTTGCAGCCCGGCGTGGTCAGCACGCGTTGGAACAGGGTCTTTTTACCAGCCTGGATCAGCGGTTTGTCATCGGCCTGGGACAGCGGGCTGATGCACAGCGCCAGTAATGCGGCACCGCTCAGCAGGAATCGACTCAGGGGCGAACGCATCACTTCTGCAACTCCTCGAAGCGCTGCTTGGCTTCGGCGTTGTTCGGGTCCTGGGTGAGGATGGTTTCATACCAGTAGGCGGCGGTGGCGTTGTCCGCGGCCGGGAAGCACTCGCTGGCCTTCAGGTATTTAGGGTCGTATTCGCGGGCATAGGCGTTGGCGATCAGTGCGTCACCGGCCTGGGCACGGTTGGCGTACAGTCGCTGGGCGACGCCGCAGTGCTTGCTGGCCTTGGCCTGGTTGATGATCTCCAGCAATTTGGCACTGTCGGGTGCCGCCTTGATGCAGGTCTGGACGAAGGTCAGTTCGGGCAGGCTGTTCATGCTGTCGAGGGTGCAGGCTTGAGCGTCGGCGCCGGCGGGTGCGGCGGGAGTGGCTGCAACCGCAGGGGCCGGGGTGCGTTTGTAGAACCAGAATCCGGCGCCCGCCGCCAGCAGCAACACCACAATCAACAGGCCGATCAGGCCTTTGTTGCTTTTTTTTACCGGTGCCGGAGGCGGCGCGTAGGCGGGCTCGGTGAGCACCGACTCCAACTCCAGTTCTGGCTCGGCGGTGGACAGGGTCAGTTCAGGCAGATCCGGGATCTCCAGGATCTCCCGTGCCGGTGCCGGTGCCGGTGCGCTCGGCGCCGTCAGTTCGGCACCGCCGTAAGTCGAGCGTGTCTGGCCGCCGGCCGTGGACGGCAGCAAACCAACGCCTGGGCGAACCACGCCTTTATCGGCATGACCGTGGCTCTGTTCGCGCAGTTCGATCTGGAATTGCGAATTGGCGACGCCTTCCAGTAGCGGGTCGACCACGTCCGGGCCGACCTGCGTTTCCAAAGCTTCGCCGTCGGCCGTGAGGTTGAAGCGCGAGACCTTGAACCAGAATGGATGGTTGCTCCAGGCCTTGTGGTCCTGAAGGTAAAAACCGTCCTGGTTGCGCTGAATGGAAAACTCCAACTGTTCCTCGCCACCCTGCCATTTCTTCAAAGTGAGGCGGGCCTGGCCAGGCACATTGGGCTCTAACGCGAGCAGGTCGACACGAATTGGCATTGCTTATCTCGCTGCGAAGGCTGTGAGCACTTGGCCCAGCCGTTCGTTCTGTTCAGGGGTGATTTCACGTCCGGCACCATGGCCGGCATTGTCCTGCGTGATGTAGGCCAGGCCCGAGAGCCAGTCGCCCAGGTACCGTTGCGCCTGATTCGACGGTTGCGCCGGCAGTACGGGCACTTGTCCCGGGCCAATGTCGGTGTAGAACGAAAACAAAGGCGCCTTGGCTCCGGTGCGGCTGTTCGGGCGCTCGTTCACCGGCTTCTGGAGGTAGCCGAACCAGGACACGAAATCGCGCAGCACACGTTGCACTTCCAGTACCTGGCGCTCGACCAATTGATCGCGCCGCGCGCCACTTTGTGCTCGCTTGAGGACGGCGCGGCTCAGTTGCCCCGGCAAGTCCTGGCGATAGCCGGCGGTGATCAGTTCATCGACCACCGCTTCCAGCAAGGCCTTTTCCAGCCCCAGCAGGTTGAGCAGGCTTTGCCGGGTGGTCAGTTCACGCAGGTGCGCGATCCAGGCCTTGAACGCCGCTTTGGCGAAGCGATGCTCATTGCTTTGCAGTTCGGGCGCCGGGGTGCCGGTTTTGTTGCTCGCTGGCGTGCTGTCGGGGCTCTGGTCGTCACCGAAATCGAAATCGAAACCGGCGTCGTTGCCGTAAAGGCTCTGGCTCGGTGTCGGGGTGACCGGTTCGTCGTTCACGGCCGGCTCGTCATCGGTTTCGTACACGCCACTGAGGTACAGGTCGCGCACCTCTTCACTCGGCATGTCGAGTTGATCGATCAATTCGCCAAGTACCGCCGGGCGACGGCCCAAACCGGTCAAAATCATTTGCGCCTTGGCTCTCTTGGCGGCTGCGGCGCTGTCGTCGTCAGCGTGGTACCAGGTACTCAGGCCGTGAGTGGTCAGGCCTTCGAGGCATTCGCTCAATTGCTCGCGGATGCGCTGCAATTTGAATTCGATATTGGCCACGCCTTTGAAACTGCCGCTGAAGTGGCTGATGCCACCGTCATCGTTGCGCAGCATTTCTGTCCAGGCGTTGACCGGGTTCTTGATGTGTTTGCACACCAGAGCGTTGCTGGCGAAGCTGGTGCCCAGCGCGTTGACACGTTCCTGATAAATGGCATTAAGGCCGGTTTCCGCACCGGTCGCGTCCTGCCCGATGAATGCCGCGTCCATACGTGGTTTGCGCACCAGGTAGGTGTTCTGGAACGGAGTGCCGGCCCAGTCGTTCATCCAGCTCAGGCTGCCGAAACGCTCCAGCATGGTCAGCTTGATCATGCCGTTCCAGCTCTCGTCGTACTGATCAGGCGTCAGGCTCAGGGAGTTGCTGATGCGCAGGTCGAGCATGGTCAGCGCCCAGATCAGGCCAGTATCGCGCTTGCTGCGAGCGGCCGAGTCGGCGCCCTGGGTTTTTTCGATCCAGCGGGTCAGCACCGGGCCCACGTCGTTGACGTCGCTCTGTTTGGTCGAGCCTGTGCACACCACCAGCGCGTTCATTTCCTGGTTGTCGGTGTAGCGTTCGAACAGGTAGGCGACCTTGCCGCGCAGGATCAACTGGGAAACGGAGTTGTCCTTGGCGGTGGAGTGGGGGTCGTTGGAATCGGCGATCTCGTGCAGTTTCTGGCGCCCGCGATAACCGGGGAAATCCAGCAGGTCGACCTGATTGACGATGTCATCTACCGGCGCTTCGATCAGGCGGAAGGTCATTTCGGCGGTCAGTGCCGCCAGTTGCGCGACCGCAATTGCCTGACTGTTTTGCAGGCGATCGCCAACCAGCGGTCGAACATCGATCGGCAAATCCAGCGGGCTGCCGAAGCGTTCGAGGATGTCGACGTTCATGATGCTGTCGCGCTGGCTGTAGGTGTCGTTGTCGAAACTCACCAAGGCCTTCAGCGGTGCGAACACGGTCTCTGGCAGACCCAGCTTGTGCAACGCGCCGGCCAATTGCTGGTACACGCGCGTCAACTCGCGTTGCTCACCCCAGAGAATCGAAAACAGCTCGGCGCGTTCCTGGAAATTCAGGCGTGGCGCCAGTTGCAACGCTTTGGGCCAGTACAGGTGCTCGAGCTTCTTCACCGAGTTGCGGAAGTTGTCGCGCAGATAATCCCACAGCGACACCAGATCGTCGGCGTTGACGCCCGTTTGCAGCGGCCCGGTTTCGCGGCCTTCGAACGGTTTGAGCACACGCTGGATGCGCTCTTCATCGATCTCGTAGGAAATCCGTTCAAGGTCGAAATCCTTGAACCAGGCGTTGGCGAGAATCTTCGCCAGCTCGATTTCCTTGAACAGCGTGAGTTCTACCGGGAAGTCATTGTCCTGACTTACCGTCGCCCGACGGCTGAAACGCGTTACCAGGCCTGTGGCTTCCTTGCCACCACCCACCGGGTTGATGTGTTTGATGAAGTCCAGGCGCTGGTCGCCGAACTCGGTTTCCAGCTTGCCGTTCTGACCGGCGGCGAGGGTCGAAATCAGGTAGGACTTGCCGGCCTGGGACAGGCCGAAAAAGCCAATGGTCATCGGCGTGCAGGCCACGCGACCGAGGCTTTGAGCCAGGTTGCGGGCGCGATGCAGGCGGATGTTCAGGTTGTCGGCTTCGCTGTCCAGGCGCGGTGCATTGCCGCGTGTCTGGCCAATCCAGTCCAGCGCCTGACCGGCGCCTTCATAAACAGCGGCCCAACTGGCAGAGAGCTGAGTTTGATCGGGGGTCAGGTCATTCATTTGCGTTTCACACTTCCACTGTCGAGCCAGTACTTGGTCTCGCTCAGGCCGGCGTCGAGCATGGTGTTGAGCTCCAGCTCGAGGTCGCTGCGCGGGTTGAAGTTGACGTTGTTACTGTTGGATTCGATGTCACGAACCGAGAGGCGGTCGCTGACCAGATCCTGCTTGCGGGTGTATTTGTCCGCCGGTTTGACCTCAAACCGCACCTTGAGCAGCGGCGCGTTGCCGTTTTCACCGATTGCCCGGGAAAACTTCTCCCGACCCGCCTTGGTGAACCGCAAGGTATACAACGGCGAAGCGGCCCAGCGTTCAGCGGCCAACTGGCGGAAACCCAGGCGCAGGTCGCCGCGCATTTCCAGCTGTGGCGTGTCGGCGGCGTCGCCAACGCCAATTTCCGGTAGCTTGATTTTGTAGTCTTCGGACTGGATATCGCGGTACAGCACGTCGGCATCCTTGATCACGTTGTTCAGATCGATGACGCCGATGTGCTTGACCGTCGAATACGGCTTGAGCGCCGATGCCCGGAAGTAGAAGTTCGGCACGCTGTGGTTGGCGCACAACAGGCAGAGCATGGCGCCGACCGAGGCGGTGCTTTTCGGGTCGTCGATCCGGCCGTTCTTGTGAAACGGATACCAGCCGCCGGTGCGGTAATTTTGCAGCGCCAGAATGCGCCCGGGTGGCAGCGGCAACACCTTGCGAATGAACGCCTGGATGCCGGGCAGGCGCGAAGGGCGGCCTGTCAGCAGCAAGACATCACACGGGTAATGCGCGACCACTTCACACAGCGCCCCGAGGATCTTGGTGATGTTGATCTGGTCGTTGAGGAACGCGGCGTGGAGCTTTTGCAGGTCGAAGCTGATCGGCGCGGCATACAGGTCGAAACCGCCCTGAGATCCGACATCGCGACGCACGGCGGCATTGACGTAGTCGAGCACGGTCTGGCTGATTGCGTTGTCACCGAGCAAATGGCGGTAGCTTTGCGGGACGACTTCTTGCGGGACCTGCGGATCGTAATGCTCGTACGCCTTGAGCAGCGCCAGGCCCAGCGGGGCGAACACCTGAAGGTTCAATTGCTGACGCAGGATCATGTCCTGGGCACTGACCGATTCATCGCCACACAGCCGCGACATCAGTGAGTTCGGGGCCTTCACGCCGGCGTTCTGCAAGGCTTTTTCGAAACTTGGCAGGATGAAGTCCTGAATCACATCCAGCAGGATGTCGTCGCCAGCCACTTTGAAACCATCGCGAAAACGCTGTTCGGGCACGATGTGTACGTTGCTGCCGCTGCCGGTATTGCCCGCGCGGTCGAGACGATAGTCGGTGATCACCAGGTCGGTGGTGCCACCGCCGATGTCGATGGTCGCGAGGGTGATGCGTTGGCGGTCAGCCTTGTCCGGTCGGGCGATGGTGTCAAAAAACTCTTCCGGGTGACCGGCGAAGTTCTCGTTGACCTCGGTGTACAGGTACACGAGCTGGCCGCAGGACGCTTCGTCCCATTCCACGCGGATACTCGGGATCGGGGTGCGCGGGCTGACGGCCTGATCCTGATGTGGATCTTCCTCGCCGGCGTGCCAGCCGAGGCTTTTCCACACCAGGCCGATGGCTTGCAGCATGCGTTCGTTGAGGATGCTGCGCTCGGCCTGCGGCATGCCCGGCGGCACGGTCAGGGTAATGCTGTTGAGCTGGCGCGGCACGCGGGTGTGACCCTGGCGTGAGCGCTGGGCCGGGCTGTTGATTTGCGACAGCGCCTGGGCCAGTACTTCGGCGAGCATGAAGGTCATTAGCGAGCTGCGTGAGTAACGCGGCATGAACACCGGCAGACGATCGTCTTCTTCGAGGCTGTAAAGCGCCTCGCCGGTTTCGTTGATCAGGTGCGAGAACGGCGCGGCGGTGGCGTATGGCTCATTGTCGGTCTTGATGTACGAGCAGTTGAAGCGCCAGCCGTGGCCATAGGCGTTTTCGTCCCACAGATAACGTTTTGGGCTGGACAGGCCAGTGGAGCCTTCGGTGCCGCGACGACGACTGGCCAGACGACCGGCCTCATTGCCGACACGGGCAATCGTCGCCCATTGGAACGCATCGTGACGACCGCTCTTGACCGAACAGTGGTCCTTGCCGAAATACGCCTGGGCGAATTCCACGCGGCTTTCGAACGGCAGGTTGTAGATGTGTTCGGGGGTGATCAGGTCGCGCAGTTCCAGCACGTAGTTCTGCTTCAGTCCGGAGCCGGCCTGACCGTGGTTTTCGATCAGGATGCCACAGGTGCGCGAGTTGCCGACGTCCAGCACCAGGTCCACAGGTATCGGTTTGACCAGGCCATTACTGTCGTTGGCGACCACTTTCAGCTCGGGGATTTCAACTTTCGCCCCGACCTTCGACTGCTGGGCGGCTGACGGTTTGCTTAACAGGCTGAGCAAGTTGAGGTAGTGCGCCAGGTGATGGTTGGCGCGGATATCGATGTCCAGCTCTGCGCGCGAACGGTGGGCATTGCCCTCATTGAACACTTCCAGCAACCACTCGTTGACCCACGGCTGCGCCAGAAACCAGCGGGTTTCGCTAGCCTTGGTCGCCAGTTTGAAAGACACGCCGGAGCTGATGTCTTCTTCGTTTGGCGCCAGATAGGCAGTGCCGTCACGCTTTGGCATCACACGGCTGTCGAACGCCATCGTCAGGCGGTGGGTGTTGCCGTCGATGTCGGGAGTCGCCAGTTTCACCAGGCGCATGCGCGACCAGTTGCTCGGACCTTCGTCGAAGCGATGCGGCGGCATGAAGCGGAAAAACGGGATCGGCAGCCAGATACCGTCGAGCAAATCGAGGCTGCTTTTCATGTCGACGCTGAACGCAGGTTTGGCTTTTTCGACCTTTTCCGGTTCGGGTTCGTAGAAAAAGAAGTCTTTCTCTTCGTTGTACGCCAGGCGGCAGATCAGCCCGCTGATCATCGGTGCGAACTCACCCGCCGGTTCCTTGCGGGGATCCAGGCGCAGGGCGAAATCCATGAACTGGATGCCGGTGTCGCTGACCAGCGTGACGGTGTCTTCGAATTGAGTGACTTCAGGCAACATGTCGGGTTATTCCGTTTTATTCGGCCACTTGCCGCATGGACATGGGGAATTGTTCTTTTCCGTAACCGCCGGTGCAGTCCGCGATCGTGGTCGCCCCTTTGCTGCAGTTGACCTTGGGCATCTCGTAAGTGCTGCCATCGGCGCAAACGGCTTGGCCCTGGCTGTCGATGGCCAGGCTGCCACCCTTCATAGTAGCGCTCACCGGCCCGCTGCATTTCGAGCCGTCGGCCTGGTGCACGGTGACTTGGCCCTTACCGTCCTTGAGCTGGTATTCCAGACGCAGCGGTTTGCCGGTTCGGCGGTCCTGAATCCCGGCGCCTGCGCTGTACTGACCATCGAGAAACCTGGCGGCACCGTCGGCGGCGTCTGGCGGGATGCTCAGGGGAGGACCGGGTTTTGCGGCGGCGGATTTTTCTGCTTCGGGCGATGTGACATCCGGCGGCGCGGTTTTGTTTTCGGGTGGCGCAGTTTTGTTTTCAGCTGCCGGGTCAATGGCCGGATCTTTGGTCAAGTCGGCGGGTGCCATGTCAGCCTCGTTACCCTCGACGGCCGGCGTTTCCACACCATGCGTTCCGGTCACGGCGGTGCCGGTTTCAGTGGTTGAGCCTATAACGGTGCCTGTCACCGGAACGCTGTTGAGTGTCGTGACATTGCCGGTCAGTGGCGGCTCTTCCAGTTGTTTTTCCACCGGTACAACGCCCTTAGGCAGCAAATCTACCGCCACCAACGGAATCGGGACGCACCCTCGCAGGCCGAGCAACAGCCACAAAAGCAGCAGCAGGAGCGGCAGCAGTAACAGCCACCACCAACGACGCCACCACGGACGAGCAACCACCGGCACAATGGGTGCAATAACAGGCGCTTCGGCCACGGGTGGCAGCGTGAACGCGGGCGGGACCTGATAGAGGCAGTGCAGGGGATCGCCATTGCCGGTACCGGCATGCTCGAAGCCCCAGAAGGTCAGCACCGGTTTGCCTTGCACCAGGTAGACGAAGTTTTCGTCGGGGAAATGAATCACGCGCTTGAGTAGCTTGCCGAACACGGCTTTGTCGCCTTGCTGCTGTTCGGCGGAGTCAGTACCCAGGAAACGCTGGCTCAATTCTTCGAGCGCGGTTTTCAGCGCTTCAAGCTGGCGGCGGGCAGGGGCACGTTCTTCTTCGGTCGCGCTGCTCCACGGAATCACATCGCCGTCGAGGGCGCTGTACCAATCGATCTGGTTGCCCAGTTCATCGCTTTGAGGGATGGCCAGATGATCGACCAAATCAGGGTTCTTGCGGCGAATGGCTTCGCGCAATTGCAGGGCTGCCCGGTAGACCGGTTGACCTGTTTCGCCGAGTGCAGTGAATGACCCGCTCTTACCGCTGCGTAATAGTGCCCCGCGCATTCAAACTCCATACGATCCGTTGCGCAAAAATGACAGACAAATATGTCTGTACTTGCTCCTGCAATTAGCGGGCGACCTTAGTGTCATTATGATATCGCCGTCAATCTGCCGGAGGTTTAAACCTCATGAGACTAACGCAAGCGTGCGGAGGTTGCATAAGGTCAATTTTAATTGGCTTGGGAAGGTTCGGGCGTAAGCTTTTTTAAGCTTATTGAATCGTTTCATCAGGGCTAAAAGAAGCGCTATAAAAAAGGCACGACGCCAAGAGTGGCTTTCTCCCTATCCCCGCTCAACGGTCGTGACGGCCTGGGCGGACTCGAAGGCTTGGGGTTGGAGCCAGGAACGAGTTTTTCTTATAACCGCCTGTTTTGGTCCCGATTATTAGAGTTAAAGCAGAGGTAGTTTCTGATCAAGTACAGCTTGCTGGCGGATTAGGAGGCTGTGGATTAGGCGTTACATCGGGTGAGCGAGATTCAGGGCGCTCGGGAAACCGAGGTGCGATAAACGCCGTTCGTTGATTTCTCCAAGGAGTCATTCTGGTCAGTTTGTACTCGGTCGATACTGCAGCGCCTCAGCCAGATGATCGCGGGTGATGCCATCAACTTGCTCAAGGTCCGCCAGGGTGCGTGAGACTTTTAGCAGCCGATGGGCCGCTCGCAGTGACAAGGTCAATCGCTCACATGCCGTTTCCAGCCAGGTTTCGTCGGTTGTGGATAACTTGCAGTGTTTGCGCAAGCCCGGCAGATCGAGGAAAGCGTTCGCGCAACCCTGGCGTTTTTGTTGTCGCTCTCGGGCGTCGGCAACCAGCACTGCGGCGGTAGCGGTGTCATCACC
This sequence comes from Pseudomonas sp. G(2018), assembly GCF_005502415.1. Classification (NCBI taxonomy): domain Bacteria; kingdom Pseudomonadati; phylum Pseudomonadota; class Gammaproteobacteria; order Pseudomonadales; family Pseudomonadaceae; genus Pseudomonas; species Pseudomonas sp. G(2018). The sequence continues at coordinate 47,625 of NZ_SCOO01000027.1, forward strand.
GGGTTTCAGCGCAGGGTTCAATGCCGTGGCTTCCCGAGCGACGGTCAGGTGCAGGTCGATTCGGTCCAGTAACGGCCCTGACAGTTTGTTGCGGTAACGCTGGACCATGTCCGGTGTACAACTGCATTTTCCGCTGGGTTCGCCAAGATATCCACAGGGGCACGGGTTCATCGCGGCTACCAATTGGAAACGGGCCGGGAAGCGGACACGGTCCTTGGCGCGGGAGATTACGATGTGACCGGATTCAAGCGGCTCCCTTAACACCTCCAATACCTTGCGATCGAATTCCGGAAGTTCGTCGAGAAATAGAACGCCATGATGGGCGAGGGTTATTTCGCCGGGTTGCGGTTTCGAGCCGCCGCCAACCAATGCGGGCCCGGAAGCGGAGTGGTGGGGTTGGCGGAAAGGTCTTTGTGGCCATTGGCTCAATGGCACGCAACTGGTAACGGATTGTATGGCTGCGACTTCAAGCGCTTCATTTTCGGCTAGCGGTGGGAGCAAACCGGGTAACCGACTCGCCAACAGCGTTTTCCCCGTCCCCGGCGGCCCGCTGAACAGGAGGTTGTGAGCCCCCGCCGCCGCAATCAGCAAAGCGCGTTTGGCCGAGAGTTGGCCCTGTACTTCGTTCAAGTCAGGATAGGGTTTGCTAGCATAGAGCAAGCCATTGGAGGCATAAGGTTCAATCGGTGTGTGCCCATTGAAATGCGCAACTGCCTCAAGCAGATGGTCCACCGCAATCACCTTCAACCCCGAAGCCAGGCACGCTTCTTCGGCGTTCGCCCGTGGCACCATCAACCAGCGTCCGGCCTTGCGCGCCGCCAACGCCGCGGGCAACACCCCGCGAACCGCCCGCACCTCACCTGACAGCGCCAACTCCCCCAGACACTCCACCTCATCGAGCGTCAAGGTCGGCACCTGCACACTGGCCGACAAAATCCCCAGGGCAATCGCCAGATCGAACCGCCCGCCATCTTTCGGCAAATCCGCCGGCGCCAGATTCAACGTGATCCGTCGCGCCGGAAATTGCAGCCCCGAATTGATGATCGCACTGCGCACCCGATCCTTGCTCTCCTTCACCGCCGCTTCGGGCAGGCCGACCATGGTCAGCGATGGCAAACCATTGGCCAGATGGACTTCAACGGTAACAGCGGGCGCATCCACGCCAATCTGGGCGCGGCTGTGGACGATGGAGAGGGACATGGTCGTTCCTTGAGGTGACGGAGACCGCTTCCTGCGGTTTTTGAAGGGTAGTCGGGAGAGGAGATTTTGGTGGGGTGGGTTAGGGGGCAAACTTTCACTGGATGTTGCTTGTAAAGTAAGACCTGAGTCAGCGTGAAAACCTGTGGCGAGGGAGCTTGCTCCCGCTCAGCCGGGCAGCAGTCGTAAACCTGCTGGCCGGTGCTTCCTGACGTGCCGGGTTGCCAGGCTTCGGGGCCGCAACGGGAACAAGCTCCCTCGACACAAGGACTGGCAGGCTCAGGGTTCTCTTAAGTGAGCGGTATCTACAGGTGAAGCGGAAGGTCGTGCCGACCTTCAATCGCGGGCAAGCCCCCTCCACAGGGGCCGTGGTGTTACTCGGTGGGTGGGTTCAGCTTCGCTTCCATTTCCGCCACCTTCGTCTCCAGCGCCTCCAGACGAGCCCGAGTGCGTGCCAACACAACCATCTGACTATCAAATTCTTCCCGGCTTACCAGGTCCAGTTTGCTGAAGGCGCTTTGCAGCAGGGCCTTGAACTGGCTTTCGATTTCGGCTTTCGGCAAAGGGGTGTCGCCGCTGAAGAGGCGGGAGGCGGTGCCGGTCAGGGCGTCGAGGAAGTCTTTGGGCGCGAGCATGGGGAAAGGTCCTGGAAACAATGGCGGGCAGTGTATCACGCAGTGTCTATAGTCAATTTCGCGGGCAAGGGATGCACGCTTTTCGCGCATGCGGATGGACGGCGTCGCACCGTTGTTGTGCGTAACGTGCCGGGTGTTGTGGCGAAGTGGCGGCCATCAACCGGTAAAGGCTTGAAAACAGTGAATTTTGTGGAGATGGCAAGCTTTCTGCTTAGACGCTAGTGACCCATGCACTGATGCAGTCACCGTGACGAATGCAGTGCGCCGAGCGAAACGCGGGGAGCGTTTGGCAAGGAGCGGTTAGCTGGCGTCGGACGGGCGGGTAAGGCCGACGATGCGTTACAAAGCCAGGCACTGCGCTTAGACTTGAGACGGGTTTGTTTTCCTGGGGCAAGTCCACCAATTCGGGAGAGAGTTTTCATGAAGCTAGTCACTGCCATCATCAAGCCGTTCAAGTTGGACGACGTGCGCGAGTCGTTGTCCGAGATCGGCGTGCAGGGCATTACCGTCACTGAAGTCAAAGGCTTCGGTCGGCAGAAGGGTCACACCGAGCTGTATCGCGGCGCGGAGTACGTGGTCGATTTCCTGCCAAAGGTGAAGATTGATGTCGCCATTGACGACAAGGATCTCGACCGGGTTATCGAGGCGATAACCAAGGCCGCCAACACCGGCAAGATCGGTGACGGCAAGATCTTCGTGGTCAATCTGGAACAGGCGATTCGCATCCGTACCGGCGAAACCGATACCGACGCAATCTAAGCCGCCACAAACCCAACGCCCCAGGAGAAAACAATATGACTCTGCGTAAAATCGCAGGGCTAGGAGCCCTGTTGTCCCTCGTAATGCCCGGCCTGGCCATGGCGGCAGACGAAGTGGCGGCCCCAGTCCTCAACTCCGGCGATACCGCCTGGATGTTGACCTCGACAGCTCTCGTGCTGTTCATGACCATTCCCGGCCTCGCGCTGTTCTACGGCGGCATGGTTCGGTCGAAAAACATTCTTTCCGTGATGATGCAGTGCTTCGCCATTACCGGTCTGATCAGCGTCCTGTGGGTCATTTATGGCTACAGCATCGCGTTCGACACCACCGGCATGGAACAGGGCGTCGTCAACTTCAACTCCTTCTTCGGTGGCATGGGCAAGGCATTCCTGGCCGGTGTCACGCCATCCAGCCTGACCGGCCCGGCGGCGCTGTTCCCTGAAGCGGTGTTCATCACCTTCCAGATGACCTTTGCCATCATCACCCCGGCGCTGATCGTCGGTGCCTTCGCCGAGCGCATGAAGTTCTCCGCGATGCTGATCTTCATGGGTATCTGGTTCACCCTGGTTTACGCACCGATTGCGCACATGGTTTGGTCCGGCAACGGCGGCCTGATGTGGGACTGGGGCGTGCTGGACTTCGCCGGCGGCACCGTGGTGCACATCAACGCCGGTGTGGCCGGCCTGATCGCCTGCCTGGTGCTGGGCAAGCGCAAAGGCTTCCCGACCACCCCGATGGCTCCGCACAACCTCGGTTACACCCTGATGGGCGCTGCGATGCTGTGGATCGGCTGGTTCGGCTTCAACGCCGGCTCCGCCGCAGCCGCCAACGGTACTGCTGGCATGGCGATGCTGGTCACCCAGATTGCGACTGCCGCCGCTGCGCTGGGCTGGATGTTCGCCGAGTGGATCACTCACGGTAAACCAAGCGCACTGGGCATCGCCTCGGGTGTGGTTGCCGGCCTGGTCGCCATCACGCCAGCCGCTGGCACCGTAGGCCCGATGGGCGCTCTGGTGATCGGCCTGGCCGCAGGCGTGGTGTGCTTCTTCTGCGCCACCACCCTGAAACGCAAAATGGGTTATGACGACTCCCTCGACGCCTTCGGCGTGCATGGCATCGGCGGTATCCTCGGCGCGATCCTGACCGGTGTATTCGCTGCACCGTCCCTGGGTGGCTTCGGCACCGTGACCGACATCGCCGCACAAGTGTGGATTCAGTGCAAAGGCGTGGGCTTCACGGTGATCTACACCGCGATCGTCACTTACATCATCCTCAAAGTCCTGGATGCTGTCATGGGCCTGCGCATCACCGAAGAAGAAGAGTCGGTCGGCATCGATCTGGCACTTCACAACGAACGCGGCTACAACTTGTAAGCACGCGCATGAAAAAATTTGCCCGGCTTGCCGGGCATTTTTTTGTCCGCGATTTATCATTGAAAGGACGGCTGAAAGGTTTTTTCTTACAGCTTTGTGAACGTTTACGATGCGTGTTTTTGTGCCGCCGAAGGCTTACACGATTGAAGGATTATTAGGGCCTTTGTTTTTTCCCAGAGCGCGCTAGAATGCGCCCCGAACGTGCGGAGAACTGTATGTGGCAACAGACTCTGATAACCCTGCGGGCGAGGCCCCGGGGCTTTCATCTGGTAACGGACGAGTTACTCGCCGGCCTGCCTGAACTCAAGGTATGTCGGGTTGGTCTGTTGCATTTGTGGCTACAGCATACCTCGGCGTCGTTGACCATCAACGAGAACGCCGATCCGGCGGTACGTCGCGACTTCGAACGATTTTTCAATCGTCTGATCCCACAAGGAACAGACGGCTATGAGCATAACGACGAAGGCCTGGACGACCTCCCGGCGCACTTCAAGGCCAGCGTGCTTGGCTGTCAGCTCAGTTTGCCGATCTCGGCGGGCCGACTGGCGTTAGGGACCTGGCAAGGCGTTTACCTGGGCGAGCACCGTGATTTTGGCGGTGCCCGTAAAGTCCTCGCCACCGTGCACGGTGAAGAGGCATGAACCGCTGGTCACCAGCGGTTATTGAATTTTTCCGGCAGCCTTCGACAGAGGGCAAAGCTGGGCTATAACTAATCTGCTTTTCGCAAGTCATGAGGTAGAACATGAGCGACGATGATCTGGAAAACGACGACCTCGAAGTAGGCGACGACGACGAAACCGAAGAAGGTCTGGAAGCAGCGGCCGAAGACGTGGCTGAAGACGACGGCGGCGATGCCCCCGTTCCGACCGCCAAAGGCAAGGCCAAGGCAGCGGTATCGGTCGATGAGCTGCCGAGTGTTGAAGCCAAGAACAAGGAACGTGACGCCCTGGCCAAGGCCATGGAAGAGTTCCTGGCTCGTGGCGGCAAGGTGCAGGAAGTGGAGGCCAACGTGGTCGCCGATCCGCCCAAGAAGCCTGACAACAAGTACGGCAGCCGGCCTATCTGAGCCTGCTTCGCGCTTGCTGAAAAAGCCCGCCGTCGCTGCGGGCTTTTTCATGCCTGAAACAAACAGCTGAATTCAACACGATCCCTTGTGGGAGCGAGCCGGCTCCGGGCGGCGTTCCGACGAAGAGGCCGTCACATTCAAAATCGATGTGGGATGACCCACCGCCTTCGCGAGCAGGCTCGCTCCCACAGGATTCTGTGTCAGGCTGACAATGCATTCCACAACGCCAACAACGCCGGCAGCTCGGTCAGGCTGCGGATCTCGGCATCCGGCAAGCGCTCGGCCTCCCAGATTTTGCCCGAGGGGTTGAACCAGATCGCCCGCAGCCCCGCTTGTTGGGCGCCGGCAATATCGTCACCCGGATGATCACCGATATGCACCGCCGTCTCAGGGGTTGCACCGCCGCGTTGCAATGCCTCATGGAACAGTCGCGCATCGGGTTTGGCGATGCCGATGTCTTCGGCGCACAACGCAAACTTGAAGTAGTCCGCCAGCCCCAGCCGCCGTACATCGGCGTTGCCATTGGTGACCACGCCCAGAGCGTAGTGGTTGGCCAGCACCTCCAGGGTCGGTTGCACCTCCGGGAAGATTTCCAGCTGATGCCGGGCATGCAGGAACACTTCGAAACTCTGGTCGGCCAGGTCTGATGCTTCGGCATGGGAATAACCGGCCTCTTCCAGTGCGTGGAACAACACACGCCGGCGCAGGGCACTGATACGGTGTTTGAGGCTCGGCTCGTTGCTCAGGATGCGTTCGCGAATGGCCCACAGATGTTCCACCGGGACTGCACCCAGGTTGGGCGCATGTGCGGTCAGCCATTCACGCAATACGGCTTCGGCACTGACGATCACCGGGGCGGTGTCCCACAGGGTGTCATCGAGGTCGAAGGTGATCAGTTGGAGAGTCATGAATCATCGCCTTTAATGCGTTTGGCCCGTGGATGGGCGCTGTCGTAGACCGTGGCCAGGTGCTGGAAGTCCAAGTGGGTGTAGATCTGGGTGGTCTTGATGTCCGAGTGCCCGAGCAGTTCCTGCACCGCCCGCAGGTCCTGGGAGGACTCCAGCAAATGGCTGGCAAAAGAGTGCCGCAACATGTGCGGGTGCAGGTTTTGCCCCAGTTCTCGTTCGCCCGCCGCTTTAACCCGCAGCTGAATGGCCCGCGGCCCCAGGCGTCGCCCTTGCTGGCTGACGAACACCGCATCGTCCGCCGGGTTGGCCAGTGCCCGCAAGGGCAGCCACAGTTCCAGCGCCTCGCGCGCCTTCTTGCCCACCGGCAACAGTCGGGTCTTGCTGCCCTTGCCGAGTACCTGGACCATGCCGTCCGCCAAATCAAGCTGGTCAAGATTCAACCCGGTCAGCTCCGACAGCCGCAACCCGGAGGAGTAGAAGAGTTCAAGAATCGCCTGATCCCGACGCGCCAGAAAGTCGTCTTCGACTCCACCCTCAAGCAGTTGCAGTGCGCGGTCGGTGTCGAGGGTTTTCGGCAGGCGGCGTTCACCCTTGGGCGGTGCCAGGCCGTTGGCCGGATCGTGGTCGCAAAGACCTTCGCGGTTCAGATAATGATAGAGCCCGCGCACCGCCGACAGCAGCCGCGCCAGGCTGCGGGAGGATTGGCCTTGGGCATGCAGGCGGGCGATCAGGCTGCGCAGGCGCTGGATGTCCAGGGCGGCCCAGCTGCCGATGTTCTGTTTGACGCACCAGCCCAACACCTTGTCCAGGTCTCGGCGGTAGGCCGATAGCGTGTGCGGCGACACCTGCCGCTCACTGCGCAGGTGTTCGCAGTAAGCGTCCAGTTGCCGTTCCATGATCAGCGTACCGAGCGCAGGGAGCTGTTGATCCGTGGCAGCACGCGGCCCATGACTTCGGCGATGTAGCTCAGGAACAGCGTGCCCACCGAGCTTTTGTAGTGCTGCGGATCACGGCTGGCAATGGCCAGGATGCCGTGGATGCCTTGGTGGGTGATGGCGACGACGGCGGTGGAACCGATCTGCTTGCGCTGTTCTTCGCCGAACAGGAAGTCCAGTTCGTGCTCGCGCAAGCTGCCGCTGACGCTCTTGTCTTCCTGCAACAAGCCGCCAATGGCCACTTGTGCTTCGGCGTGGGTGACCCAGCGGCCGACCGGCATGGCGTTGTCGCCGAGCAGGATCAGGCTGACGAAAGGCACCTGGAAGTCCTGGCGCAGGCTGTCTTCGACGCACATCACCACGTCTTCCAGGGTGCTGGCGTCCATTAGTGCGAGAATCAGGCGACGGGTCTTGTCGAAGAGGCGGTCGTTGTCACGGGCCACGTCCATCAAGTGCGAAAGGCGGTGGCGCAACTCGATATTGCGGTCGCGCAGAATGGTCATCTGCCGTTCGACCAGGGACACGGTATCGCCGCGTCGGTGGGGAATGCGCAAGGCCGGCAGCAGTTCTTCGTGCTCGACGAAGAAATCCGGATGAGCCTCCAGGTACGCGGCAATCGCCGCCGCCTCCAGGCTTTCGGACGCTGATTCGTCGGGCTGTCGGGCGGGTACCTGAGGCTTATCGGTCATGGCTTCGGCTCACTCAAAGACGCACTTGTCCTTCGTATACGCGCACTGCCGGGCCGGTCATCATGACCGGTTGGCCAGGGCCTGCCCATTCAATGGACAGGCGCCCGCCAGGCAGGTCGATCAATAGCGGCGAATCCATCCACCCCTGGCTGATCGCGGCCACTGCGGCGGCGCAGGCGCCGGTACCGCAGGCCTGGGTTTCCCCGGCTCCGCGTTCCCAGACGCGCAATTGCGCGCGGCCCCGGTCGATGACCTGGAGAAAACCGACATTGACCCGTGCCGGAAAGCGCGGGTGATTTTCGATTTTCGGCCCCAGTTCATGCACCGGTGCGTTGTTGATGTCGCTGACCCGCAGTACGGCATGGGGGTTGCCCATGGACACTGCGGCCAGCTCGACCGGCGCACCGTCGACGTCGACCTGATAGCTCAGGGCCTGCTCCGGCGCCTGGAACGGAATATCCGCCGGCACCAGGCGCGGGGCACCCATGTTGACGCCGATCTGCCCGTCGTTGCGAACATCCAGTTCGATGATGCCACTTTTGGTCTCGACACGGATCTGCCGCTTTGCGGTCAGGCGCTTGTCGAGTACAAAACGGGCGAAGCAGCGTGCTCCGTTACCGCACTGTTCCACTTCGGAGCCATCGGAGTTGAAGATCCGATAGCGGAAATCCACGTCCGGGTTGCTTGGCGCTTCGACGATCAGCAGTTGGTCGAAACCGATACCGGTATGCCGATCGCCCCACAACTTGGCGTGCTTGGGCAGAATGTGCGCGTGCTGGCTGACCAGGTCGAGGACCATGAAGTCATTGCCCAAGCCGTGCATCTTGGTGAAACGCAGCAGCATGGTTTTACTCCGGCAGCAGGCTTTCGCCAGCAAACAACTCGGCTACCGTCTCACGGCGACGCACTTCAAATGCCTGATCACCGTCCACCAACACTTCGGCGGCGCGGCCGCGGGTGTTGTAGTTGGAACTCATGACAAACCCGTAGGCGCCGGCCGAATGCACGGCGAGCAGATCGCCTTCTTCCAGGGCCAGTTCACGCTCTTTGGCCAGGAAGTCGCCGGTTTCGCAGATCGGGCCGACGATGTCGTAGGCGCGGGCAGGGGTGCTGCGCGGGCGCACGGCGGTGACGTCCATCCAGGCCTGATATAACGCCGGGCGGATCAGGTCGTTCATGGCCGCATCGACGATGGCGAAGTCTTTGTGTTCGGTGTGCTTGAGGTACTCGACCTGAGTCAGCAGCACGCCGGCGTTGGCCACGATGAAGCGGCCCGGCTCGAACACCAGCGCCAGATCGCGACCGTCGAGACGCTCGCGCACGGCTTTGATGTAGTCGCCGGCCAATGGCGGCTCTTCATCGCGATAACGCACGCCCAAACCGCCACCGAGGTCGATGTGACGCAGGTAGATGCCGCAATCGCCGAGGCGGTCGACCAGGCCCAGCAGGCGGTCGAGGGCGTCGATGAACGGCGGCAGGGTGGTCAGTTGCGAACCGATATGGCAATCGACGCCGACCACTTCCAGGTTCGGCAGCTGCGCGGCACGCACGTACACGTCTTCGGCGTCGGCGATGGCGATGCCGAACTTGTTCTCTTTGAGACCGGTGGAAATGTACGGGTGAGTGCCGGCATCGACGTCCGGGTTCACGCGCAGCGAGATCGGCGCACGAACGCCCAGCTCGGCGGCGACCACTTGCAGGCGTTCGAGCTCATCGGTGGATTCAACGTTGAAGCAGTGCACGCCGACTTCCAGGGCGCGACGCATGTCGTCACGGGTCTTGCCGACGCCGGAGAACACGATCTTGTCGGCGCTGCCGCCAGCGGCCAGTACGCGTTCCAGTTCGCCACGGGACACGATGTCGAAACCGGCGCCCAGACGCGCCAGGACATTCAGTACACCGAGGTTGGAGTTGGCCTTGACCGCGAAGCAGACCAGGTGCGGCATGCCGGCCAGCGCATCGGCGTAAGCCAGGTATTGGGCTTCGATGTGGGCACGGGAATAAACATAGGTCGGTGTACCAAAGCGATCGGCGATGGCAGACAGGGCAACACCTTCCGCGAACAGTTCACCGTCACGGTAGTTAAAAGCGTCCATGAGGTTCCCTTATTGGTAGACGTCGTGCTTGTGCGACTTGGACGGCTGCTTTTGCGAGGACTGGGCCTGCTCTGCAGGATCCTGGTCTTCGTCGGGCAGGTACAGCGGGCCTTTTTGACCGCAGGCCGACACAAGGCAGGCAACCGCGAGGAGCGCAGCAAGGGAAGAGATCAGGCGCTTCATGGCGAAATCCTTGAAAATGCATTAATTGCGCCGGAGTATACCGGCCACCCGGCAGCTTGCCTATGCGATGCGGCTCCCGTCCGGCGGGCCTTCGCACGATCCAGCAGCCATGTGCGATCCCTGTGGGAGCGGGCTTGCCCGCGAAGAGGCCGGCACATTCAACACAGTTGTAGACTGAACCACCGCCTTCGCGAACAAGCCCGCTCCCACAGGTACAGCGTTCGGAGTACCGATATCGGCGCTTGGTCGTTATCCTTTGCAATCACCGGGGCTCGCCCGTATCTTGCGGCGCTTGAGCCTGATCAGACACTTTTTGAGGTTGCCGTAATGAGTTTGTCCGAAGCCCGTTTCCACGATCTGGTCGATGCCACCCAGCAAACCCTGGAGGACATCTTTGACGAAAGCGACCTGGATATCGATCTGGAGAGTTCGGCCGGTGTGCTGACCGTCAAGTTCGAAAACGGCACTCAGTTGATCTTCAGCCGTCAGGAGCCGTTGCGGCAGTTGTGGCTGGCGGCGGTGTCCGGCGGCTTCCACTTCGACTACGACGAAGAGAGCGAACGCTGGATGTGCGACAAGAGCGAAGAGCAGTTGGGCGAAATGCTTGAGCGCATCGTCAAGCAACAGGCCGGTGTCGAATTCGATTTCGAAGGTCTGTGAGGCCGTGACCCAGCTAGCCCCCGCTCGTCCGCCCAAGCCGCTCTACAGCAATGTCAGCCCGGCGGTGCCGTCGCCATGCAGCGGTGTGTGTCGACTGGATGAGCAGAAAATCTGTCTCGGTTGTTTCCGCCATGTCGAAGACATCCGTGAATGGCGCTCGGCCGATGATGAGCGGCGGCGGGTGATTTGCGCGCAAGCCTCAAATCGCAAGAACACCGCAAATCCACTGTAGGAGCTGCCGGGTGGCGGCTTGTATATTTTTTGAGCTGTGATAGTGTCCAGATAAGCCTCAACCCATCGAGGCTCGTGAAAACCCCGCCTTTTTCTGGCGGGGTTTTGCTTTTTTCGTGCAGAAGAAAGGAGTCTGCCCTGATCATGACCGCACCTTCCATCACCCTTACCCGTCTGGACGTCCAGCGTCTGGAGCGTCTGATCGACAGCCTGGATGAAACCCTGCCGGGCGTTATTGCGCTGCAAACCGAGCTGGATCGCGCCGACACGCTGGTCGGCCACGATGAAGTGCCCGCCGATGTCGTGACCATGAATTCCCGCGTTCACTGCCGTGAAGAGATCAGCGGCAAGGACTATCACCTGACCCTGGTTTACCCCAAGGATGCCAATGCCGACGAAGGCAAGATTTCCATTCTGGCGCCAGTGGGCAGTGCGTTGCTCGGTCTGAAGGTCGGACAGCACATCGATTGGCCGGCACCGGGCGGAAAGACCCTGAAACTGACCTTGCTGGAAGTTGAATCGCAACCGGCCAACGGTGGCGACTTTCCGGAGTAACGACCAATCAGACCTGCCCGAGCGCCTCGTTCAATGCGCGCTCCAGATCGGCCTTGTAACGCAGATACAGATTGCTTGAGCCATGACCATCACCGAGCAGGCCCGACAGGTCCAGATCGGTGATGTAGCAGCGGTAGCGCTCGGTCTCGCGGCGCTGCTCGACGATCTCCCGGGCGACCATACTGAACAGTTGGTCGCCATGCTCCAGCTCTGAAAACTCCCGTTGATTACAGTACAAGGTGACGTGCGCCTTGCCCTGCGCGGCTTTGCCGACGATCGCCTGTACGTCATAGAACGGTTTGTTGACCGGTGTTTGCGGTGCCGGACGGGCTTCGACCCGGCGCGCCCGGCCTGTACTTGACGGCAGGATCTGGTAATACAGGCTCTCCAGGCTCCGGGGCTGAGTGGCGTCCATCGGCAACAAGGCCTCGCGCCGGTACTGGATCGATTGCAGGAATCGTTGCAGCGGCACCAGCAGGCTTTGCTCGTCGTGCCATGGCAAGCGTTGCTGCCACAAGGCATTGAATTCATCCAGCACGTACAGATCGGCCTGGTCTTCGTTGATCCGGTAGAACACCTGAATGCAATCCGGCTGGCCCATGGGCAGGAGCAGTGCGAGGTCGTGGTCTTCGAGTGCCATCGAGTCCAGGTGCAGCGGGCTGTAGCGGGTCAGGTCCTCGCTCAGGTAATCGTAGAGCGCCGGCAGCGTGGCGAGGGCGACGTGCCTGACCTGGCCGGGCACCAGCTCCAGCACGTGGTAATGCTGCTGGACCTGAATCAGGTAGCGGTGATTGAGCTTGCTAAGCAGCAGGTTCTGCGCCGTGTCGAGGATGTCCTCGACACGCTGGGCGATGAACTGCGCGCGGTTGTGGCAGAAGCAGCGCACGCGCAATCGGGGTTGCCGCCGGCCCTCCGGCAGGTTGTTGAGATAATCGCGCAGGCAATCGAGCAGGGCGTGAGGGCCGTCGAAGCGGCTGACCAATACTTCGTTCCAGCTGTTGAGCGTGACCTGGTCCAGGGTCAGCACCAGGTTTTCCCGAACCCCGGCGTAACTCAGGGAGTCGGTGCGCTCGGTGGTCATCAGGATGTTCAGGTCGCGGTGATGCTTGAGCGGATCGACACCGACGTTTACCAGAATCAGCACTTCGCAGGGCACGCTGGCCCGCAGCAAGGGCTCTTCAGCGACGGTCGGCAGAGGCAGGGCAATGGTCTGTTGCAGGCTGCCGAGCAGGTTGAACAGCTCGAATTCGCTCAGGTCGCTACCGCCGGGGTGCAAGGCCAGGCGGGTGCTGCTGTCGATCACACCGTTGCGGTGGCACCAGGTGAGCAGTTCGAGCAATTGGCGGCTGCGCTTGATCGGGGCGAAATGCTCCCACTCAAGAGCGGTCAGGCTGCCGTTGTACAGGCCCCACTGAGATTGCCCCGGTTCTTTCTTGTTTACCGCGTGCACCAGCGTCAGGGTGTCTTCGGCCAGATCCGGGGCGATGCCCGGGTTGATGAACTCGACCTTGTCCGCCTTGCGCTCGAAGGCCGCGTAGAGTCGTCGACCCAGTACGCTGAGGTCGCGCTTGTTGATCAGGCTGACGGTTTGTTCGTTGCGGGCGAACTGGGTCAGGAAGCGATAACTGTAATTCAGCTCGTTGACCAGGGCTCGGCGTTCGGAGCTGACCTGACGGACTTTCCACTGGCTACGGCTGTCGAGCAAGGCCAGCTGGCGTTGGTCCCATCGCCATTCGTGGGCCAGGCGCTCGAGCAGCGAGCGTTGCCAGCCCTGGGTACGGCCGCTGCTGCCGGTGAGCTTGCGATTGACCTTCAGATAGAGCGCGCGCCGCACCAGTTCCAGGCGTTCGGGTTCGTTGCGGGCGATGAGGTATTCCTCGATGCGCCGGTAAACCACCACGTAGGGGTCCAGTTCATCGAGGTCAAGCCGGTTGGCAAACACGGCTTGCTTGAAGCGCAGGCTCAGGCACTGGACCCTCGGGTGTTCACTGGCGTACACCTCGGTCAGCAGCAACTTGAGGACCGATTTGTAAGGCGACTCGATGCCCTTGAACAGTTGCCACAGACCGGCGCCGATGAACTCGCCGGGCGGAATGAACGCCAGCGGTCCCAGGTCGAGGGTTTCGTCGGCGCGGATGAAGCGCTTTGACAGCAGCGTATGGATGTAGCGGTCGTAACTCGCTTCTTCATAGACCGGTACCAGCCACCAGATCGGCGTACGCCCGGCCAGCCAGATCGCGGTGCGATAGAACTCGTCGAGCAGCAAGTAGTGCTGGGTGGTGCCGCAATTTTCGGTACTGAGTTGATTGTCGCGCTCGCCTCTCACGAAACGGGCCGGGTCGATCAGGAAGAAGTGCGCCTCGGCGCCCTGGCTGGCAGCCCAGGCTTCAAGCAGCTGACATTTCTTGCGCAGTTCGCCGAGTTCGTTCTCGCTCAAATCCGAGCTGTGACACACCCACACATCCATGTCGCTCTGGTCGGCCTGGGCGAGGGTGCCGAGGCTACCCATCAGGAACAGGCCGTGAATCGGTCGTGGCGGGTTGCTGCCATGGCGTGGCTTATAGGAAAACGAGCGGGTCAGGCGTTGGGCTTCGGCGAGGACGTTGGCGTCGGGTTCGAAATTCGACAGTCCGGCCGGTGTGCTGCCTGAAACATAACCCGGCAACAGCGGATGATTGACGTGGAAAAACAACGGCAGAAGGTTGAGCACCCCTTGCTGGCGGGTCGACAAACCCTCCAGGGCGCGCGCCATGCGGCCTTCGTTGAGTTTGAGAAAACGTGCGCGCAGCTGGCTGAGAACCTTGCGGTCAATTCCCTCGTCCAGATCGGGGCGGATTTCATGGTTGCGGGTCATGTCAGCTCAAACCGGCTCGCAGGGCTCGGATGTGGGGCTCTCGGGTGAGGGCAGTTTAGCGCCTCGGTCCCGGGACATTTAAGCTGATTTTGTTTTTCTGGCGTCAGATTTATATCGCGTGGCGACGTCGGGCAGCAGAGAGGGCCCGCGGAAATCCCCTGGCAGAGGTTTCCGTGGGCGATGCGTTGGAATTCAGGCTGTTTCTTCGGCTTTCAGAATAGTGAGCACGGTTTGCACACTTTGCGCGGCATCACGTCCCAGGCTGGTCAGATAACCACCATCGGGCTGGTCAATCAGTTCTTTTTCGTACAGGCGTTGGGCGGCGGCAATGGCTTTCGGGGCAGCGGTCTGATGAATTTTCAGGCCTTCCTGGGAACTGTCCAGGTTGAAGAGTGCGAGGATTTCCAGTTCGGCAACCAACTCAGGGGTAAGCGACATAAGGACTCCAGACTTTCTAGGAATTGGACGACAGCGCCCCTAAGGTGAACCCGCCGGTGCGGCATGTCCAGTGCTCGAGACAGCCTTTTTTCGCCGGGGGATGCATTCCCCGGAATCGGGGTGGTTTTCTGTAGGAGCGAACTCTGCTCGCGATGGTCTTGAACGATTACGCGTAAAACCAGCTGCACAGTGGCGCTTTCGGGTTTTTCGCGAGCGAGCTCGCTCCTACAGGAGGGCGGGGGTTATTTCTTTTCCGGCGGCAACTCTGGCAGTGCGCGCAGCGCAGCTTCGTACCATTCGGTGTTGAACGCGCGGTCTTCTTCGAGGATCGCGTCGATTTCTACCGCTAATACGTGGGCCATCAAGTTGAGGATTTCCTCGCGCTCATAACCCACCAGTGTCAGCTTGTTGAACGTCGCCTTGGCCGCTGGCGGGTTTTCGCTTTCGATCTGGTTTTCGATGGCTTCGATCAGCGTGTTCTCGGCGAACTCTTCTTCGTCGATGTCGTCTTGGCTGGTGCCGGGGGTTGGCTCGCTCATGGCAGGCTCCTCTAGGAAAGGTGGCCAGTTTACCCGCATTCAGGGCTGTGATGCTGCTGGCGAGAACGCTCCCGGCGTTCTATAACAGGCACTGCCAACCCCTGCACGGCCTGGAGGCTTTGTGATGCTCAAGCTTTATGGATTTTCCGTCAGCAACTACTACAACATGGTCAAGCTGGCGTTACTGGAAAAAGGACTGCCATTCGAAGAGGTGCCGTTTTACGCCGGCCAGACTCCCGAGGCGCTGGCCATCAGCCCCCGTGGCAAAGTACCGGTACTGGGCGTCGAACAGGGTTTCATCAATGAAACCAGCGTGATCCTCGAATACATCGAGCAAAGCCAGAAAGGCACACCACTGCTACCGAGCGATCCCTTTGAGCGGGCGCAGGTGCTGGCGCTGTCCAAAGAGATCGAGCTTTATATCGAACTGCCTGCTCGCGCCTGTTATCCCGAAGCGTTTTTCGGCATGACGCTACCGGATGCGATCAAGGAAAAAACCAAAGCCGAGCTGCTGCTGGGGATTGCATCCCTGGGTCGGCACGGCAAGTTCAGCCCTTACGTGGCGGGCGACAGTCTGAGCGTGGCGGATTTGTACTTCCTGTACAGCGTGCCATTGGCCTGTGCGGTGGCGAAAAAGCTGTTTGATATCGATCTGTTGGCGGAGCTGCCCGCAGCCAAGGAATTGCTGGATCGTCTTGGGGACAATGCAAATGTCCAACGGATTTCGGCGGATCGGGAAGCGGCGATGCCAGCGTTCATGGCGATGGTCGCTTCCAAAAAATAAGCCAAAGGTGTAGTCCGGGTGTCGCCAATGTGTGTCAGGAGATTCGCAATTTTTTGCCTCATATTGCCTTCACCCTTGTCAGGCAGCGCCCTCAGGTGCTTTTGACTTACTCGGTAATAACCGAAATCTTCCCGGATTCTGGCCACTGTTTACCTTGAGCATCGGATCGATTTTCGATCAGAGACCCCCACGGTCAAGGAGACCCGGTGATGCTCAAGCTTTATGGTTTTGCGGCCAGTAACTACTTCAATATGGTCAAGTTGGCACTCCTGGAAAAAGGCGTGCCTTTTCAAACCGTGCCCTTCCACGGGTGCCAGAACCCGGAGATTCTTGCCGTCAGCCCCCGTGGCAAGGTGCCGGTGCTGGAAACCGCGCAGGGTTTTTTAAGTGAAACGGATGCCATCCTCGATTTCATCGAGGAAACCCAGGCGGGCATGGCTCTGCTTCCGGCAGATCCGTTTGCGCGGGCCAGTGTGCGGGCGTTGGCCAAGGAGATCGAGTTGTACATCGAGCTGCCCGCGCGGGTCTGCTATGTCGAGGTGTTTTTCGGCGGCAGGCCGACGCCTGGAGCGCTGAAGGCCAAGGCCGAACGGGATTTGATCAAAGGGTTCGCAGCGCTGAAGCAGCGGGCGCGGTTTGCGCCGTTTGTGGCGGGAGAGCAGTTCACCCTGGCCGACTTGTACTTTCTCTACAGTGTCGACCTGGCGGTGGACGTCGGAAAACGCTTGTTCGACATCGACTTCCTGACCGATATGCCCGGCGCCAAGGCGCTGTTGGAGCGCTTGGCCGAAAATCCGAACGTGCAAAGAGTCGCCGCTGATCGACAGGCTGAAGCGCCTGCCTTTCTGGAGCGGGTGAGGGCTGTGGGAAATTCAGATCGCTGAAAAGGATGAGCCCGATGGTCATAACCATCAGGCTCAGGCCTTACTGTTGTCTCAACGGCTGGCGAGTAAAGCCTGACCGCGAGCCACGGCAGCCTTCACCTGCGCCGGCGCAGTACCGCCGATGTGATTGCGGGCATTGACCGAACCTTCCAGTGTCAGCACGGCGAACACGTCCTGATCGATCTGGTCGCTGAACTTGCGCAGTTCTTCCAGGCTCATTTCCGCCAGGTCCTTGCCGGTTTCCACGCCGTACTTCACGGCATGGCCGACGATTTCGTGGCAGTCACGGAATGGCAGGCCGCGACGCACCAGGTAGTCGGCCAGGTCGGTCGCGGTGGAGAAACCGCGCAGCGCCGCTTCGCGCATCATGGCGTGCTTGGGCTTGATCGCCGGGATCATGTCGGCAAAGGCCCGCAACGAGTCGCGCAGGGTATCGGCGGCGTCGAACAGCGGTTCCTTGTCTTCCTGGTTGTCCTTGTTGTAGGCCAGCGGCTGGCCTTTCATCAGGGTCAGCAGACCCATCAGTGCACCGAACACACGACCGGTCTTGCCGCGCACCAGCTCCGGCACGTCCGGGTTTTTCTTTTGCGGCATGATCGAGCTGCCGGTGCAGAAGCGGTCCGGCAGATCGATGAACTGGAACTGCGCGCTGGTCCACAGCACCAGCTCTTCGGAGAAGCGCGACAGGTGCATCATCGCGATGCTCGCAGCCGAACAGAATTCGATGGCGAAGTCGCGATCGGACACGTTGTCCAGGGAGTTGCCACCGACCGCGTCGAAGCCCAGCAGTTGGGCGGTGTATTCGCGGTCGATCGGGTAGGTGGTGCCGGCCAGTGCAGCGCTGCCCAGTGGCATGCGGTTGGTGCGCTTGCGGCAGTCGACCAGGCGTTCGTAGTCGCGGCTGAGCATTTCGAACCAAGCCAGCATGTGGTGCCCGAAGGTCACCGGTTGCGCGGTTTGCAGGTGGGTGAAGCCAGGCATGATGCTGCCGGCTTCGCGCTCGGCCTGCTCCAGCAAGCCTTTTTGCAGGCGGGTGATTTCGCCCAGGATCAGGTCGATCTCATCGCGCAACCATAGGCGGATGTCGGTGGCGACCTGGTCGTTACGGCTGCGGCCGGTGTGCAGCTTTTTACCGGTCACGCCGATGCGGTCGGTCAGGCGCGCCTCGATGTTCATGTGCACGTCTTCGAGGTCGACGCGCCAGTCGAACTGGCCGGCCTCGATTTCACCCTGGATGGTCTTCAGGCCATCGGTGATGCTGTCGCGCTCGGCATCCGTCAGCACGCCGACCTTGGCCAGCATGGTGGCGTGGGCGATCGAGCCCATGATGTCGTGGCGATACAGGCGCTGGTCGAAGGTGACGGAGGCGGTGAAGCGGGCGACGAAGGCGTCGACGGGTTCACTGAAGCGGCCGCCCCAGGACTGATTGGTCTTGTCAGTGCTCATGAATTCGCTCGTATCGGCTGAAGAAAGATGGCGTTAAAGCTGCCGCGGATAATAACAGGGTTGCCAAGCCTGTCGCTGACGCTGGTCGACTGGTTTTTCAGGCTGTAAGCCATGCGCTGGGCAAGTCTTGGGGGAATTGCACAACGATATTTTTCAATTGAGCAATAACGTCCCGGCAACCGTCTACAGTTGGACAGTAGGATCAGCGCACTTCTCGGTGCAGACGCTGACTATAAGAAGAGGGGTGTCCATATTGCGTATCAGCAAACCCTGTGGCGATGTGTCGCCAATGCGGGCCTGGGCCGCCAATCGCCCGGCAGATGAAAATTTAGCCGTCGGACCAGCGGCACTTTTTGACGCTCGCGCTAGTCTTAGCGTGGATCGCGGTGACGGACGTCACTTCACCTGTCTACGCTATCCTTGTGCGAGACTCACGCAGGAATCCAGCGCAATATGAATGTCCTGATCGTTGATGACGACCCCCTTGCCCGCGAGCGCCTGAGCCGAATGGTTGGTGAACTCGAGGGATACAGTGTCCTGGAGCCTAGCGCCACGAATGGCGAAGAAGCGCTGGCACTGATCGACAGCCATAAGCCGGATATCGTGTTGCTCGATATCCGCATGCCAGGCCTCGATGGCCTGCAAGTGGCCGCTCGACTGTGCGAACGCGAAACCCCGCCCGCCGTGGTGTTTTGCACGGGGCCCGATGAATTTGCCGTGGAAGCCTTACAGGCTAGCGCCGTAGGCTATCTGGTGAAACCGGTGAGAACTGAACATTTACATGACGCATTAAAAAAAGCCGAACGCCCCAATCGTGTCCAACTCTCGGCCCTGACCCGTCCGGCCGCCGAAAGTGGCAGTGGCCCTCGCAGCCATATCAGCGCCCGCACCCGAAAGGGGATCGAGCTGATTCCGCTGGATCAGGTGGTCTACTTTATCGCCGATCACAAGTACGTGACCTTGCGCCACGAAGCCGGCGAAGTGTTGCTCGATGAGCCGCTCAAGGCCCTCGAAGACGAATTTGGTGACCGTTTCGTGCGTATCCACCGCAATGCACTGGTCGCGCGCGAGCGCATCGAGCGCTTGCAACGAACGCCTCTGGGGCATTTCCAGCTGTTCCTCAAAGGCCTGAACGGCGACGCATTGATTGTCAGTCGGCGCCATGTGGCCGGCGTACGGAAGATGATGCAACAGCTTTGATTCGCTGATCGCAGGCGGATTTCACACCCGATTGCCGGACATCCGGGGCCAGGGAGGCCGAGTAGTTTCTGATACAAGTCAAAGTGGATTTGGCTGAGCTGTTATTATCTGCCGTATCTATTCAGTACGGATTGATCCATGTCCTCTCGCCAGATCCGCATCGCCACCCGCAAAAGTGCTCTCGCCCTGTGGCAGGCCGAATACGTCAAAGCCCGTCTGGAAGAGGCCCATCCGGGCCTGCTCGTGACGCTGGTTCCGATGGTCAGTCGTGGCGACAAGCTGCTCGACTCGCCGTTGTCGAAAATCGGCGGCAAGGGCCTGTTCGTCAAAGAGCTGGAAACCGCGCTGCTGGAAAACGAAGCCGACATCGCCGTGCACTCCATGAAAGACGTGCCGATGGACTTCCCGCAAGGCCTGGGCCTGTTCTGTATCTGCGAGCGCGAAGACCCGCGTGATGCATTCGTCTCCAATACCTATGCCAGCCTTGAGGCGTTGCCGCCCGGCAGCATCGTCGGTACCTCTAGCCTGCGCCGTCAGGCCCAGTTGCTGACTCGTCGTCCGGACCTGGAAATCCGTTTCCTGCGCGGCAACGTCAACACTCGCCTGGCCAAGCTCGATGCTGGCGAATACGACGCTATTATCCTCGCGTCCGCCGGTTTGATCCGGCTGGGATTTGAGGATCGCATCACCTCGGCCATCAGTGTCGACGACAGTCTGCCGGCCGGTGGCCAGGGCGCGGTGGGGATCGAGTGCCGCAGCGCTGACAGCGAAATTCACGCGTTGCTCGCACCACTGCATCATCAGGACACCGCCATCCGTGTGACCGCCGAACGTGCTCTTAACAAACACCTGAATGGCGGCTGCCAGGTGCCGATCGCCTGCTACGCCGTACTTGAAGGCGAGCAGGTCTGGTTGCGTGGCCTGGTGGGTGATCCGAGTGGCGGTCTGTTGCTCAGTGCCCAGGCGCGTGCGCCGCGTGGCGATGCCGAGGCCCTGGGGGTGCGCGTGGCCGAAGACCTGTTGAGCCAAGGTGCCGCTGACATTCTGAAAGCGGTCTATGGCGAGGCGGGTCACGAGTGACAGGCTGGCGCCTGCTGCTGACGCGTCCGGCGGATGAGTCGGCGGTGCTGAGTGGTCTCTTGGCCGAACAGGGGATTTTCAGTAGCAGCTTGCCGCTTTTGGACATCGTGCCGATCTCCGCCTCTGACACAATGCGTGACGTGATCCGAGGCCTGGATCGCTATTGTGCATTGATCGTGGTCAGCAAGCCCGCCGCAAGGATCGGCATCGAACTGCTCGACCGGTATTGCTCGCAAACACCGCGTGTGAAGTGGTTCAGCGTCGGTGCGGCGACGGCGCAGATTCTTCAGGATCGCGGCCTGGACGTGAGCTTCCCGGAGGAAGGCGATGACAGTGAAGCCTTGCTTGAGCTGGCGAATTTGCGCGAGGCTGTCGCCCGGCCTGATCCGCGTGTGCTGATCCTGCGTGGGGAGGGTGGTCGCGAGTGGCTGGCTGAGCGCTTGCGAGAGCGAGGTGCTAGTGTCGAGTATCTGGAGTTGTACCGCCGCGAGCTGCCGTCATACCCGCCGGCAGCGCTGTCGGAACTGATCGAAGCGGAACGCCTGAATGCACTGGTGGTCAGCAGTGGACAGGGTTTTGAGCACCTGCATCAATTGGCTGGCGATGCCTGGCCGCAGTTGGCGCGGATGCCGTTGTTTGTACCAAGCCCCAGGGTCGCTGAGCTGGCACGTGCCGCCGGGGCCCTGACAGTTGTGGATTGTCGTGGCGCCAGTGCCGCGGCTTTGCTGACGGCGTTACGGGAGCATCCCGTGCCCGTTCTCTAATGCAAAGGATGGATACGTGAGCGAAACAGCCTTGCCTAAAGATGACGTCCGGCCAGTGCTCGATGCACCAGTCGATGCTCCTGTTGATGAAGTGCCGCCGCCACGTGATGCCGTGCAGCGCCGAGGCAATGGGCTGGCAATCGTCGCGCTGCTGCTGGGTGCTGCCGGTGTCGCAGTGGGTGGTTGGGGTGTCTGGCAGGTGCGTCATCTGCAAGCGACCAATCAGCAGCACTTGAGCCAGGTGCAAGCGTTGAGCGACGAGACGCAAAGCCTGAAACTCAATGAGCAGCGCCTGAGCGCGCGCCTGGAGCAATTGCCCGGCGCCGATGTACTGGAAGAGCGCAGTCGTCTGGTGATTCAACTGCAGGGCGATCAGCAACGACTCAATCAGCGTCTGGAAACCGTCCTCGGGGCCAGTCGCAAGGACTGGCGCCTGGCCGAAGCCGAGCACTTGCTGCGTCTGGCCAGCCTGCGCCTGTCTGCGTTGCAGGACATCAGCAGTGCCCAGGCCCTGGTCCAGGGCGCCGACGAAATTCTTCGCGAACAAAATGACCCCGGTGCCTTCGCCGCTCGCGAACAGGTGGCGAAAACCCTGGTGGCCTTGCGCAGCACCGAACAGCCGGATCGCACCGGGCTGTTCCTGCGCCTGGGTGCGCTGCGCGATCAGGTGGTTGGCCTCACCGAGCTGGCCCCCGAGTACAAGGACCGCGGCGAATCCCTGCTGGGCCTGACCGCCGACGGCGACGGCGCCAGCCGCTGGGCTCAGTGGTGGGATCAGATCTCGCGCTACATCCGTATCGATTTCAACGCCGATAAAAATGTCCGCCCGTTGCTCGCCGGGCAGAGCCTGAGCCAAGTGCGTCTGGCACTGAGCCTGGCACTGGAGCAGGCGCAATGGGCCGCGCTCAATGGCCAGGCGGCGGTTTACAGCCAGGCGCTGGACGAGGCACGGGACGTACTCAAGGGCAACTTCAACCCGGACAACCCGCAGAGCAAAGTGATGCTTGAACAGGTGGCCGAACTGAGCAAGCAGCCTGTCACCGTGGTGACTCCGGATCTGACCGGTACGCTGAGCGCGGTTCAGGGGTATCTGGAGCGACGCAACGTTAACGCCGAAGACTCGATCAAACCGCTGGCCAAGCCTGCCGCGAACGCCGCGCAGGAGGCCACGCCATGAAGCGCCTGTATGTGATCGTGTTTCTGGCCATTGCCGCCGCGGCGGCGCTGGGGTTGGCGATTGCCGAGCATTCCGGTTACGTGTTGATTGCCTATAAAAGCTTCCGCTTTGAGTCGAGCCTGTGGGCGACGCTGGCGCTGGTCGCCGTACTCTGGCTGGTGTTCTGGGGCATCAAGGCGTTGATCGAACTGGTGACGACGTCCGGCGGCGTGGTCAATCCATGGTCACGGCGCAACCGCAGTCGCCGGGTACAGGTGGCGATCGAACATGGTCAGCTGGACTTGGCCGAGGGTCGCTGGGCCAGTGCGCAGCGTCATTTGTATCGAGCTGCGGAAGCTGAGCGCCAGCCGCTGCTTTATTACCTCGGCGCTGCCCGTGCCGCGAATGAACAAGGGCATTACGAAGAGAGCGACAGCTTGCTGGAACGTGCGCTGGAACGTCAGCCCCAGGCCGAGTTGGCGATCGCCCTGAACCACGCGCAATTGCAGACCGACCGCGGCGATACCGAAGGTGCCCTGACGACTCTGCAAGCCATGCACGAGCGCCACCCTCGTAACGCACAGACCCTGCGCCAGTTGCAGCGCCTGCACCAGCAACGGGGCGACTGGTCGGCAGTGATTCGCCTGCTGCCGGAACTGCGCAAGGACAAGGTCCTGCCGCCGGCCGAGCTGGCCGAGCTGGAACGCCGTGCCTGGGGCAAGAATCTGTCTTTGGCGGCGCATCAGGAAGAGGATGGGACTGTCGGCTTGCAATCACTCAATCGCGCCTGGCAGCAGCTGACTTCGGCCCAGCGTCAGGAGCCGCAACTGGTGCTGGCCTATGCCGAGCAGCTGCGGCAACTGGGGGCGCAGGTCGAGGCCGAGGAGGTTTTGCGCACTGCACTCAAGCGCAACTACGACAGTCACCTTGCTCGTCTCTACGGACTGGTTCGTGGCAGTGATCCGGCTCGCCAGTTGCAGCTCGCCGAAGGCTGGCTCAAGGATCATCCCGCCGACCCGAGCTTGCTGCTGACGCTGGGGCGCCTGTGCCTGCAAAGCAGCCTGTGGGGCAAGGCCCGGGACTATCTGGAAAGCAGTCTGCGCGTGCAGCGCAACCCGGAAGCCTGTGCCGAACTGGCTCGGCTGCTTGCGCAAATGGGTGACACCGAGCGTAGTAATCAGCTGTTCCAGGAAGGTTTGGGCTTGCTCGATGAGCGCTTGCTGGCGGCACCGTTGCCGGTGCCCGTTCGCGCTTGATAGAGCCGGGCTTCAAAGGATGACCTTGTGGCGAGGGAGCTTGTCGGAACGCTGAACCGTCCCGCTGGGCCGCGAAGCGGCCCCAATGCCACAACTCATGTATTTCAACGTCTGATTTTCTACGTCTGATTGCGTCTTCAGCAGAGTCCTACAAAGGACTACGCCTGATCCTCCAGATGCTGTCGGGAATTCCCTACACCCCTGTTGAACTGTCCCTGTCAGCCTGCCTTGAAACGCCAGCGCGCTTTCCTCTACCGTAGCCGTCGGTCCTTATTGCTACGGAAAAGCCATGTCTTTGGCCTGCACACGCTCCTTGTTCTTCACGGTTTTCGTTGCGGGCGCCCTGGTCCTGGGCGTGTCCTACTATCTGGAGTATGCGATCGGCCTCAAGCCTTGCGGCTTGTGCCTGTTGCAGAGGATTTGCCTTGCGCTGCTGACAGGTGCCTGTTTGATGGCCGCTGTGCAGGGGCCAGGTCGCCTCGGTTCTGCTCTCTATTGGCTGCTCAGCCTGCTATGCAGTCTGGCAGGTACGGTCACGGCGTGGCGGCAAGTGCTGTTGCAAAGCGATCCAGTGCATCAATTATCAACCTGTGCACCCAACCTGGTTGACCTGTTCGCCAGTACGCCGTGGATCTGTGTTGTGCAGCAGATGCTCGAAGGCACCATCGATTGTGGGCAGATCTCCTGGACGCTGTTCGACCTGAGCATCCCGGAGTGGAGTTTGCTGTTCTTCGTTGCGATGTCGATTCTGGGTACTTATCAGCTGTTGCGCCATGTCTGGATCAAGGTGCGCAGACCGCTCGGCGGCGACTCGTCGCCCCGGACCCTGGCGGGTGATTAAACACTTGTATGAACTTTATCGCCTGCGTACCTTGAAGCCACCGTCGTGCGGGCATAATCTGGCCCGCACGTGTCATTGGATTTATGTTGCTCGATGACGCTCTGCCTGGGCGACTCCTGATCATCAGGAGTACGACGGATGTAGAGCAGCATGACCCACAAGGGAAGAGAGAACGCCATGCTCGAAAGTTGTCAGAATGCTCAGGAACGTTGGGGTGGAGTACATCTGCTGATCGATCGCTGGTTGCAGGAGCGTCGAGAACTGATCGGGGCCTATGACGCACTTGGCGCAAAGCCTGAGGCTCTGGGTGATAACCGCAAACCTCTGCTGGAGTTCTGCGGCGTACTGGTCGATTACGTGTCTGCCGGCCACTTCGAAATCTATGAACAGCTGACGGGGGAGGCCAAGGCCTTCAACGACAAACGTGGTCTGGAACTCGCCGAGACCCTCTACCCGCGCATCGACGTCATCACCGAGAAACTCCTCGCGTTCAACGATCTATGCGATGAAGGAAAGTGTGTCGCGGAGAAGTTCAAGGAGCTTGGCGGCCTGTTGCACGAACGCTTCGAACTGGAAGACTGCCTGATCGAAGTGCTGCACACCGCTCACAAGGAAACCGATTCGGTCCAGGCCTGAATCGTTCACCGCAAGACCCCGAAACGGTGCGCCAAGGCGCGCCGTTTTTCATTTGCGCGATCAGCTGGTGGCGCCGCGTAATTCGACTTCGAACACCAGCGGCGTGAACGGCGCGATCAGGTCGCCTGCACCGTCGGCGCCATAGGCCTGTGCCGATGGAATCACCAGGCGCCATTTGGCACCGACCGGCATGTTTTGCAGCGCGCTGCGCCAGCCACTGATCACGCTATCGAGACTGAACCACTGTGGCTGATTGTTCTGGTCGAATACTGTGCCGTCGGGCAGGCGTCCGACATAAAGCACCTGCACCTTGCCGTTCGGTCCCGCCTTGGCGCCAGTCCCCGGTGCCAACTCTGTCAGCAGGATTCCGTCCTCCAGTTCGCGAGTACCGGGTTTGGCTTTTTCCCTGGCGAGAAAGCGTTGCTCGTTTTCCAGCGCGAGTTCGTTTTGCGGAGCAGGTGTTTGCATGGCAACCCGGGCTTCGTGCTCGGTCAGGATCTGTTCGATCTGCTCGTCTTTCAGGGCCAGGGGTTTGCCTTGATAAGCTTGCTGCAGACCTTCGACCAGCGCTTTGAGTTGAAGGTCGGGAACCTCCTGGCGCAAGCGTTCACCGAGGCTCGCACCCAGGCTGTAAGCGAGATCGTGAGTGTCATTTTCCTGGGTTTTTTCAGCGGCCTGGGCCGCGGAAAAAATCACGCACAGCGATAAAAAAAGGTAGCGCGACATGGGCACTCTCCGACCTGAGATGCGGGCGATTATGCCAGTGAGAATGCGTTCGACGGTGAACTGCTTTTGTTCAAGCGCAGAACATTTTCGCTCCGTTGCAACGCAACGCTTTGGATACTGTCAAGATGCCCTAGCGGCGGTAGCAGCAGAGGTCTAGTATGAGCCGCACCCACGTCAGCCAGGAGGTAAACCATGTCGGCCACCAAGAAGCCTGTAAATACCCCGTTGCACTTACTCCAACAACTCTCGGGCAGCTTGCTCGAGCATCTGGAAACCGCTTGTTCCGAAGCCTTGGCTGATGCTGAAAAACTGCTCGCCAAACTGGAAAAACAGCGCGGAAAAGCGCAGGAAAAATTGCACAAATCCCGCACCAAATTGCAGGACGCTGCAGCCGCCGGAAAGGCCAAGGCACAAGCCAAGGCCAGGGACGGAGTGAAGCAGCTCGAAGACCTGCTTGATGCCCTCAAGGAGCGTCAGTCGGACACTCGCGGCTACATCCTGCAACTCAAGCGCGACGCTCAAGAAAGCCTGAAACTGGCCCAGGGTGTCGGTCGTGTACAAGAGGCTGTCGGCAAGGCATTGTCCCTGCGTGCGGCCAAGCCTGCTGCGGCCCCTGCTAAGAAAGCCGCTGCCAAACCGGTTGCTGCAAAAGCTCCGGCCAAGTCTGCCGCCAAACCGGTTGCCAAAGCACCGGTGAAAGCCGCAGCAAAACCTGCGGCGAAAAAACCGGTTGCTGCCAGCGCTGCAAAACCAGCTGCCAGAACTGCCGCTGCCAAACCTGCCGCCAAACCGGCTGCTGCTAAACCAGTTACCAGAACTGCTGCTGCGAAACCTGCCGTGGCGAAAACCGCCGCTGCAAAACCAGCCGCAAAACCAACCGTAAAACCCGCTGCTAAAACTGCCGCTGCGAAACCTGCTGCCAAGCCAGCCGCAAAACCTGTGGCGGCTAAAACGGCTGCCAAGCCGGCTGCAAAAGCAACCGCTAAACCGGCTGCGAAAACTGCTGCTGCAAAACCTGCGGCCGCCAAGCCAGCCACTGCCGCACGACCTGCCGCAGCGAAACCAGCCGCCAAGCCAGCCACTGCTGCAAAACCTGCTGCAGTGAAAACTGCAGTCAAACCTGCCGCTGCCAAACCGGCTGCAAAACCAGTGGCAAAACCTGCTGTGAAAAAACCGGCCGCTGCCGCCAAGCCGACCCTAGCGCCTGCTGCCAAGCCAGCGACGCCAGCGCCATCTGCTTCGGCTGCTCCTGCGCCAACAGCAACCACTTCGACAGCCACCACTGCGCCAACGCCAGTCGCTTCGTCGAACTCCGCCACCACCCCAACCAGCGCTTCCTAAGTGCCGGTCACCGCGACGCGCAGCTCATGCAGCGCGTCGCGGACCGATGGGGTGGCGCCCACTGCCATACCTTTCAGCCAGGCCGATTGATCGCTCACTTCATGTTGCGGCCAATCCTGTGCCCCTCGCTCCAGTCGCAACAACAGATGCCGTTCGGCTTCCAGTTCCAAGGCCTTCACTTGTTCGCGCAGCGAGTGCAGCTCGGCATCGCTCGTTGCAGCGGTTTTCCATTGCGTGCGTAAAGCCCGTAACGGCTGCACGACATCGGCGTCCCAAGGCTCAATCAGGCTGCGAAGTTGTAGCAAGCGTTGATCATTGCAGGCGACTCCCCGCTGATCCAGCCATGCGCCGCACAGCAGCAGGCACACATTGGCGCCCGCCGTCTGCAAGTGCAGACACGCCTGTTCGACACCCGGACGGGCGTAAAGGGCCAGGGAAAAGCTCCACAGGTCAGAGGACATAGTGCTACTCGCGCCAGTTGCGAGCGAAGCTGGTAGACTCCGCCGCCATTATGATTCGACTTCAGAACCTGACTTTACAGCGTGGCCCGCAACGTCTGCTAGAAGACGCCGAGCTGACCCTGCACGCCGGCCAGAAAGCCGGCCTCATCGGTGCCAACGGCGCCGGCAAATCGAGCCTGTTCGCCTTGCTTCGGGGTGAACTGCACCCGGATTCGGGCGATTGCTTCCTGCCGGCCGACTGGCGTATCGCCCACATGCGTCAGGAGGTCGACACGCTCGAACGCCTGGCGGTCGACTACGTGCTCGATGGCGACCTGCGCCTGCGTCAGGTGCAACGCGATCTGGCGGCTGCCGAAGCGGCCCACGACGGTGCCGCACAGGCCCGTCTGCACTCGGAGCTCGACAGTGCCGATGGCTATACCGCTGACGCTCGTGCGCGCAAGCTGCTGGCCGGACTGGGGTTCACCAACGAGCAAATGGATCGCCAGGTCGGGGATTTCTCCGGTGGCTGGCGGATGCGTCTGAACCTGGCCCAGGCGTTGATGTGTCCCTCCGACCTGCTGCTGCTCGATGAACCGACCAACCACTTGGACCTCGACGCCATCATCTGGCTCGAAGAATGGCTCAAGAGCTACCCCGGCACCTTGATGCTGATCTCCCACGACCGCGACTTCCTCGATGCCGTGGTCGATCACGTGGCCCACGTCGATCAGCGCAAGATCACCCTGTATCGCGGTGGCTACAGCGCTTTCGAGCGTGCCCGCGCCGAACGCCTGGCCCAGCAACAGCAGGCCTACGAGAAGCAGCAGGCGCAACGTGCGCACATGGAAAGCTACATCGCCCGCTTCAAGGCCCAGGCGACCAAGGCCCGCCAGGCCCAGAGCCGGATCAAGGCGCTGGAGCGGATGGAAGAGCTGACCGCGGCCCACGTCGACTCGCCGTTCGATTTCGTCTTCCGCGAATCGCAGAAAATTTCCAGCCCGCTGATTGACCTGTCCGATGCCCGCCTGGGCTACGGCGAGAAAACCGTGCTGGAGAAGGTCAAGCTGCAACTGACCCCCGGCGCGCGAATCGGTTTGCTCGGTCCCAACGGTGCCGGTAAATCGACCCTGATCAAGAACCTTGCCGGTGAGCTGGAACCGCTGGCGGGCCGTTTGACCCGTGGCGAGAACACCGTGGTGGGCTACTTCGCCCAGCATCAGCTCGACTCCCTGGATGCCAAGGCCAGCCCGTTGCTGCACTTGCAGCGACTGGCGCCGACCGAGCGCGAACAGACCCTGCGCGACTTCCTCGGCGGTTTCGACTTCCGCGGTGCGCGGATCGACGAACCGGTGTTGAATTTCTCCGGTGGCGAGAAGGCGCGACTGGCGCTGGCGTTGATCGCCTGGGACCGGCCGAACCTGTTGCTGCTCGACGAACCGACCAACCACCTGGACCTGGAAATGCGCCTGGCGCTGACCATGGCCTTGCAGGAATTCAGCGGTGCGGTTCTGGTGGTCTCCCACGACCGCCACCTGCTCAAGAGCACCACCGATAACTTCTTTCTGGTGGCGGACGGCAAGGTCGAAGAGTTCGACGGCGACCTCGAAGACTACACCCGTTGGCTGGTGGACTACCGTCAGCGCAATGCGCCGGTCAGCAACACCCCGGTCAACCCGGACAAGACCGACAAGAAGGCCCAGCGTCAGGCCGCGGCTGCCCTGCGCCAGCAACTGGCTCCCCACAAGCGCGAAGCGGAAAAGCTTGAGGCCGAATTGGGCAAGCTGCACGAGAAGCTGGCGAAAATCGATGTCAGCCTCGGCGACAGCGATATCTACGAACCGGCGCGCAAGAACGAGTTGCGTGATCTGCTGGCCGAACAGGCCAGGTTGAAGGTGCGTGAGGCAGAACTGGAAGAGGCCTGGATGGAAGCCCTGGAACTGCTGGAAAGCATGCAGGCGGAGTTGGAGGCGCTGTCCTGATGGACGCCTTCAAGTTGCCCCTGCCGCCGATGTGGGCCGAGCCGATCTGGCTCGGCGTGCAAATCCTGCTGATTCTGCTGGCCGGTTACATTGCCCAGCGTTTTGTCGCCAAGTGCCTGACCCGACTGGGCGAGCGCTACCCGTTTCCGCCGCAATTGCTGATGCCGCTGCGCGGCGGTTTGCGCTGGCTGATCATGGGCAGCGCGCTGATTTTCGTGCTGGAGCGCCTCGGAGTGTCAGCCACGGTGCTCTGGACGGCATTGTCCGGGTTTGTCGCGGTCGCTGCGGTGGCGTTTTTCGCCATGTGGAGCGTGCTCTCCAATCTGCTCTGCGCGATCCTGATCTTTACCGTCGGCCCGTTCCGTCTCGGCGATGTGGTCGAACTGGTGGACACCACCGACAAGCCTGGCGTTAAAGGCCGGGTCGTGGCGATCAACCTGCTGTACACCACGCTGATCGAGGCCGAAGAACTCGGGACCGGCAGTGCCATGGTGCAAGTGCCTAACAGCCTGTTCTTCCAGCGTTCGGTGCGACGTTGGCGTGGAACTGATGTGTTTCCTTCGAGCGGGTTCGAAAAGTAAGCCTTCTGTTGCCTGACAGACCGCCTTCGCGAGCAGGCCATCAAGCCGGCAACGCTGGTCGGCAACCGCAACATCCGGCAAAAAATCGGTAGTCATCAGCCCAAAGCCGCATTAGCTTAGATGTCTGTCACGAGTCTGAGTCGAGGTGTGCGATGGAGCTTCAAACATGGCTGGCGTTCTTTGCCGCCTGTTGGGTGATCAGTTTGTCTCCTGGCGCCGGCGCCATTGCGTCGATGTCCAGCGGTCTGCAATACGGTTTCTGGCGGGGTTACTGGAACGCGTTGGGCCTG
The DNA here is from genome assembly GCF_005502415.1 of Pseudomonas sp. G(2018). Classification (NCBI taxonomy): domain Bacteria; kingdom Pseudomonadati; phylum Pseudomonadota; class Gammaproteobacteria; order Pseudomonadales; family Pseudomonadaceae; genus Pseudomonas; species Pseudomonas sp. G(2018). The sequence goes on from NZ_SCOO01000027.1 coordinate 78,150, forward strand.
CAATTGGGCCTTGCAGTGCAAATTGCCATTGTCGGTGCCGGTGTGGGGGCGATTCTCACAGCGTCGGCCACCGCTTTCTATGCGATCAAATGGTTCGGTGTGGCGTACCTGGTCTATCTCGCGATCAAGCAATGGCGTGCGCTGCCCAGCGATATGAGCGATGACGCGGCCATCCGCCAGATCGGCAAGCCGATGGCCTTGGTGTTCCGGGGTTTTCTGGTGAACATCAGCAACCCCAAGGCGCTGGTCTTCATGCTCGCGGTGTTGCCGCAGTTCATCGACCCGCATGCGCCACTGCTGATCCAGTACGTGATCATTGGTGTGACCATGATCTTCGTCGATCTGATTGTCATGGCTGGCTACACTGGCCTGGCGTCCAAAGTGCTGCGCATGTTGCGCACGCCCAAACAGCAGAGACGCATGAACCGCACGTTTGCCGGGCTGTTCATTGGTGCGGCGGCGTTTATGGCGACGTTGCGCAAAGTTGCCGTGTAAAACCTTCAGTGTCTGATCCTGAAACAGGTTTACACCTGTTTCACTCTCAAAGCGCCCGATGCACCGCATCGGGCGTTTTGTATTTCAGCGACAGATGTGGTCGCTCGTTGTTATAGATCTGCACCGACTCGTCCACCATCCGGATGACATCAAAATCCTTGGGACGATGCAGCGATAACTTGTAATTCGATGATCCACTGGCGCTTTGGTGGTTCGCCTGGAAGGCGGGAGTGATACGCAATCCACAACAAAGCTTGAGTGAAAGTCATTGGGAGGGAACAATATGTTACTTCTTGTTTCCAATTGAGATCCATTCATGACTGCCCCGTCCCGTTTCCTGGCCTGGCTGATAGCGCCGGTGTTCGCCCTATGCAGTTTCAATCTGCTGGCCGACACGGTGGAAGGCGCTCCGCAAGCCCTGCATTTACTCGACTATATCGGCGCGGATTACCCGCAAGCAGTGCAAGCAGGCAAGGTCGTCAACGAGTCCGAGTACCGCGAGCAACTGGAATTCGTCCAAGTGCTGCAAGGCATGGTGGCCGCCATGCCGGCCAATCCGGAAAAGGCCGGTCTGGAAAAGGGCATCAACACGCTGCGCAATGCGATCGCTGCGCGTCAGGATGGCGTAGATGTTGCCCGTCAGGCGCGGCAACTCGGTGCGAAACTGGCCGTGGCCTATGAAGTCAGCCAGGCGCCGATCATTACCCCGGACCCGACCCGAGGCGCACCGCTGTACGCACAGCACTGTTCAGTGTGTCACGGTGATGTCGGGGCGGGTGATGGCCCGGCGGGCGTCGGTCTGACACCGCCTCCGGCCAACTTGCGCGATCACGCACGCCTGGATCACCTGAGCCTCTACGCGATCTACAACACCCTGGGCCTCGGAGTTGAAGGCACCGACATGCCAGCCTTCGCCGATCAGCTGGACGATCGTCAGCGTTGGGACCTGGCCACTTATATCGCCAGTTTCAGCGCTGATCCGACGACCACCGGTAACGACAAGGTCTACAACATTGCCGATCTGGCCCGTCAGACTCCGGCCGAAGTACAGGCCGCCGATGGCTCGCAAGCCGCGGCGACCTTCCGCGCACAACGGGCGCAGCCGCCACAGGTCCAGCGTGGCCCGGCGCAGTTGCTCGACTACACAGCGGCGACGCTGGACAAGAGCGTCGCGGCCTACCGTGCCGGTGACCACGATCAGGCGTATGACTTGTCGGTGGCGGCGTACCTGGAAGGCTTCGAACTGGTCGAAAGCTCCCTGGATAACGTCGACGCCAACGTGCGCAAAGACACGGAAAAATCGCTGATGGCCTACCGTCAGTCGTTGCAGGATGGTTTGCCGCTGGAGCAAGTCGAGCAGCGTCTGGAGGCGGCCAAGGCTAAATTGAAGACCTCTGCCGGCCTGTTGGGCAGCGATGGTTTGAGCGGGTCCCTGAGCTACATTTCCGGCCTGTTGATTCTGTTGCGCGAAGGGCTGGAAGCGATTTTGGTACTGGCTGCGATCCTCGCCTTCCTGCGTAACACCGGCCAGCAATCGGCGGTGCGCAGTGTCAACGTCGGTTGGGGCCTGGCGCTGCTGGCCGGCCTGGGGACCTGGGCGCTGGCGGCCTATGTGATCGATGTCAGTGGTTCACAGCGTGAATTGCTGGAAGGCGCGACGGCGTTGTTCGCCAGCGTCATGGTGCTGTGGCTGGGCGTGTGGATGCACGACCGTCGCCATGCCGCAGCCTGGCAGGATTACATCAAGAGCAGCCTGGTGGGCGGCGGTGGGCGTTTCGGTTTTGCGATCCTGGCGTTCTTCTCGGTGTATCGCGAGCTGTTTGAAGTGATTCTGTTTTACGAAACCCTGTGGTTGCAGGCTGGTCCTGCGGGCCACGACGCGGTGCTGGCCGGCGGTGCGACGGCGCTGGTGCTGTTGGTGGGGTTGGCGTGGGTGATCCTGCGCGGCTCGGCGAAATTGCCGTTGACGTTGTTCTTCAGCATTAACGCCGGCCTGCTGTGCGCATTGTCGGTGGTGTTCGCCGGGCATGGCGTGAAGGCGCTGCAGGAAGCCGGGATCTTCGGAACGCGACCGGTGCCGTTCTTTGATTTCGACTGGCTGGGGATTCATGCGGATGCTTATTCGCTGAGTGCGCAGGCGGTGGCGATCCTTGCGATCATTGTGCTGTATGGCCGCAGTCGTGTGGCCCAGAAGCAGCGGGTTACCGCTTAACAGCATTGGCTTCGCTCACATTCGCGAGCAGGCTCGCTCCCACAGGATTGTGTATAACCTGTGGGAGCGAGCCTGCTCGCGAAGCTTTTTAGAGAGGAAAACCTGATGCGTGTCTGGATCGATGCCGACGCCTGCCCCCGGGCGGCCAAGGATCTGGTGGTGAAATTCGCCCTCAAGCGCCAGTTCGAAGTGGTGCTGGTGGCCGGCCAGCCGCAGAGCAAACCGGGCCTGGCGCTGGTAAAGCTGATCGTGGTGCCGAGCGGACCGGATGCCGCCGACGACTACCTGGTGGAACACGCAGTGCCGGGAGAGCTGGTGATCTGCAGCGATGTGCCGCTGGCCGACCGGCTGGTGAAAAAGGGCGTTGCGGCGCTGGACCCCCGGGGCAAGGAGTTCGATGCACAGAACATGGGCGACCGGCTGGCGGTGCGCAACCTGTTCACCGACTTACGAGAACAAGGGCAGATGAGTGGCGGACCGGCGCCGTTTGGCGAGCGCGAGAAGCAGGCGTTTGCCAATGCGCTGGATCGGATTTTGACCAGGCTGAACCGCAAACCCTGAGCTATGCCAAGAACCCTGTGGGAGCGGGCTTGCTCGCTCCCCCCTTAGATTAGTGTCAGGCGTCGTTTTCGTGGGTCAGTTCGAGTACGCGGTCGACCAGTTTGTTGATGCCTGACGCGGCTTCACTGATCGATTGAGCCAGCATGTACGCCGGGGTGCTTACCAGTTTGCGCGCCTTGTCTTCGACGATGTCGCTCACCCCACACTCTTTGTGAGTGGCGCCCATCTTGTTCAACGCAGCTGCAGTGTCGGCGTCATTACCGATGGTGCAGGTCACGCCCGGACCGTAGATCTTCGCCGCCAGGGCTGGCGAGATGCAGATCAGGCCAACCGGTTTGCCGGCCTCGGCAAAGGCTTCGGTCAAGGCCAGGACATCCGGTTGCACGGTGCAGCCGGTGCCTTCGACGGCGAAGTTGGAGAGGTTCTTGGCCGATCCGAAACCGCCGGGAATGATCAGCGCATCGAATTCTTCAGCGTCTGCTTCGCGGATGTCCTTGATCTCGCCGCGGGCAATACGCGCCGACTCCACCAGCACATTGCGCGACTCGGGCATTTCTTCGCCGGTCAGGTGATTGATCACGTGCAACTGCGCAATATTCGGTGCGAAACATTGCACCTGCGCGCCACGCTGGTCCAGACGCAGCAGGGTAATCACGCTTTCGTAGATCTCGGCGCCGTCGTACACACCACAACCGGAAAGGATCACTGCAACTTTTTTGCTCATGGGCTTTTCTCCAGATTCATGGCGTTAAATGTCCACTAATTTGTCACTCGTTGCCATAGGGTTAATTCGCGGCTAAACATAGGATCTGTCCTACAGATTCCGATCAGGGCGCGTCATGGACTTCATTTTGTATGCGGTGCCGTTTTTCTTTGTGCTGATTGCCGTCGAACTGCTGGCCGACCGTTGGCGCGGGGTCAGCAACTATCGGGTGGCGGATGCGATCAACAGCATCAGCACCGGCGTGCTGTCGACCACCACGGGCCTGTTGACCAAGGGTGTGGGTCTAGTCACCTACGCCTTTGCCCTCAAACACCTGGCGCTGTTCGAACTCTCGGCTGACAGCGTCTGGGTCTGGGTGTTCGCCTTTGTCTTTTATGATTTTTGCTACTACTGGCTGCACCGCATGGGCCACGAGCGCAACATTCTCTGGGCCGCGCATTTGGTGCATCACCAGAGCGAGGATTACAACCTCTCCACCGCACTGCGCCAGACCAGCACCGGTTTTCTGTTGAGCTGGATCTTCTACCTGCCCATGGCCGTGGCCGGCGTGCCATTGGCGGTGTTCATCAGTGTCGCCGCGCTGAACCTGCTGTACCAGTTCTGGGTGCATACCCGGCACATTCCCAAGCTCGGCTGGTTCGAGTGGTTCTTTGTCACGCCATCCAATCATCGGGCCCACCATGCACAGAACGCTCTCTACATGGATCGCAACTACGGCGGGGTGTTCATTATTTGGGACCGTCTGTTCGGCTCGTTCCAGGAAGAAGACGACAATGAACCGGTGATTTTCGGCGTGACCACCCCACTGGCGAGCTGGAACCCGTTATGGGCGAACGTGCAGTTCTACGCGCAGTTGTGGGCGGATGCGCGGCGTGCCGAAAGCACCTGGGACAAGCTGCGGATCTGGTTCATGCGCACCGGCTGGCGACCGGCGGATGTGGCAGCCAAATACCCGATGAGCAAACCGGACTTGAGTCAGTTCCGCAAATTCGAAGTGCCACTGGATGGGCGTCAGCTGTGGTACGTGGCGTTGCAGTTCTGCGTTTACATCGCGTTGGGCAGCTACTTGATGAATCTGGAGCCACAGCTGTCGGTTTCCGCGCTGGTGCTGGGCTGGGGCGCGTTGGCGCTGGGGTTGTTCGTGCTGGGCGTGGCCCTGGAGAATCGCCCGTGGGCGTTGAAGCTGGAGCTGCTGCGATTGGCGGCGAATGTGCCGCTGGTGTGGCTGGCGCCGGTGGTGGGGCTATGGCCGGCCAGCGCGGTGGGCTGGGTCGGCCTGCTCAGTTACAGCCTGCTCAGTGGTATCGGTCTCTATTGGTGTAGAAACCGTTTTACTCGGCTGGCGTCTTAGGATCGCCAGTACTGGCGCGTTCAGCTTTCAGGGCCTGTTCATCGGCATAGACCTGTTTGGCCAGACGCGCATTCTTGAAGCGTCGGCGCAGCCAAAGGCCCAGGCCCAGGACCAGCAAGCCGCCGAGTACCCACAGCTCGTACTTCTTGATGCTGCCAAGCATGCCTTCGAGTACCGCACCGAAGTGGTACGCCGCCGCCGCCAGCGCGGTGGCCCAGATCGCTGCGCCAATGCCGTTGAGCAGCAGATAACGGCCCGGTGGATAGCCTGACAGGCCGATCGCCACCGGCATTACCGTACGCAGGCCATAGACAAAGCGGAAGCTCAAGACCCAGATGTCCGGGTGCTTGCGGATATGTTCCAGCGCCCGGTCACCCATCAGTTGCCAGCGGGGTTTGCGCGCCAGCAACTTGCGCCCGTGCTTGCGTCCCAGGAAGTACCACAGCTGATCGCCGGCATAACTGCCGAAGAACGCCACGACCACCACCAGGTTGATGTCCATGTATCCACGGAACGCGAGGAAGCCTGCGAGTACCAGAATGGTTTCGCCTTCGAAGAACGTGCCGAGAAACAGGGCAAAGTAGCCGAAGTCATGCAGAAATTGTTGGAGCATTGTCTGGGTGCTGGCGAAATGAACGCGCAGCCTAACCCTTCGTACACATTCAGGAAAGTGTCCAAATGTGTCTCGACGTGAACATTTCCTACAAGGACAATGGAATGCGGCTACGTGTCACAGGGTGCGCACAACTGTAATGTGTTCGTCATAATGGCCGCTTATAACTGTCACGCTCGCCCGTCTGCGCGGGCTCAGGAGTCTGCCGTGAGTTTTACCCCTGCCCACCGTTTGTTCCCTGCAACCCGTCTGCGTCGCAACCGTCGTGACGATTTCTCGCGTCGACTGGTCCGTGAAAATGTGTTGACTGTCGATGACCTGATCCTGCCGGTGTTCGTGCTCGACGGTGAAAACCGTCGTGAAGCGGTGGCTTCGATGCCGGGTGTCGAACGCCTGACCATCGATCTGTTGCTGGAAGAAGCGGCCAAGTGGGTCGAGCTGGGGATTCCAGCGCTGGCGCTGTTCCCGGTGACGCCACCGGAACTCAAGTCGCTGGATGCCGCCGAAGCCTGGAACCCCGAGGGTATTGCCCAGCGTGCCACCCGTGCCCTGCGCGCCCAATTTCCTGAGCTGGGTGTGATCACCGACGTCGCGCTGGACCCGTTCACCACCCACGGACAGGACGGCATTCTCGATGAAGAAGGCTATGTGCAGAACGACATCACCGTTGACGCGCTGGTCAAGCAAGCCCTGTCCCATGCCGAAGCCGGCGCTCAGGTCGTTGCGCCGTCGGACATGATGGATGGCCGCATCCAGGCGATCCGTGAAGCCCTCGAACTGGCCGGTCACGTCAACGTGCGGATCATGGCTTACTCGGCGAAATACGCCAGTGCCTATTACGGCCCGTTCCGCGATGCGGTCGGTTCGGCACTGAACCTGGGCAAGGCCAACAAAGCCTCCTATCAGATGGACCCGGCCAACAGCAACGAAGCCCTGCACGAAGTGGCGGCTGACTTGTCAGAAGGTGCGGACATGGTCATGGTCAAGCCAGGCATGCCGTATCTGGACATCCTCTACCGGGTCAAAGAAGAATTCAAAGTGCCGACTTTTGTTTATCAAGTCAGCGGCGAATACGCCATGCACATGGCAGCGATCCAGAATGGCTGGTTGAGCGAAGGGGTTATCCTCGAATCCCTGACCGCTTTTAAACGTGCAGGCGCTGATGGCATCCTGACCTACTTTGCCGTTCGTGCAGCTCAATTGTTACGAGAGCAGAAATAGCCCTCCCAGGAACATTCGATGAATACCGAAGGACTCACTGAAGTTGCCGTACAAGACGCTCAACCCGTGGTCGAGCAAATCGCCGAAACCCCGCCGGAGCTGGAGCCTGCTCCACTCGCGGTGGTGACCGAACCCGCGCTGGCGGCGCCGGCGATTGCCATTCCCGGCCTGGATGACAGCAGCCTGTACATCCATCGCGAGCTCTCGCAACTGCAGTTCAACATCCGCGTGCTGGAGCAGGCGCTGGACGAGTCTTACCCGTTGCTGGAACGCCTGAAGTTCCTGCTGATTTTCTCCAGCAACCTGGACGAGTTCTTCGAGATTCGTGTCGCCGGCCTCAAGAAGCAGATCACCTTCGCCCGTGAACAGGCCGGCGCAGACGGCCTGCAACCGCACCAGGCACTGGCCCGCATCAGCGAACTGGTGCACGGTCACGTTGACCGTCAGTACGCGATCCTCAACGATATTCTGCTGCCGGAGCTGGAAAAACATCAGGTCCGCTTCATCCGTCGCCGCCATTGGACGACCAAGCTCAAAACCTGGGTCCGCCGGTATTTCCGCGATGAAATCGCCCCGATCATCACCCCGATCGGCCTCGACCCGACGCACCCGTTCCCGCTGCTGGTGAACAAGAGCCTGAACTTCATCGTCGAACTGGAGGGTATCGACGCCTTCGGTCGCGATTCCGGTCTGGCGATTATCCCGGCGCCGCGCTTGCTGCCGCGGATCATCAAAGTGCCGGAAGAAGTCGGCGGCGCTGGCGACAACTACGTGTTCCTGTCGTCGATGATCCATGCTCACGCCGACGACCTGTTCCAGGGCATGAAGGTAAAAGGCTGCTACCAGTTCCGCCTGACCCGAAACGCCGACCTGGCGCTGGACTCCGAGGACGTCGAAGACCTGGCCCGCGCCCTGCGCGGCGAGTTGTTCTCCCGTCGCTACGGTGACGCGGTGCGTCTGGAAGTGGCCGATACGTGCCCGAAACACCTGTCCGATTACCTGCTCAAGCAATTCAACCTGAGCGAGACCGAGCTGTATCAGGTCAACGGCCCGGTGAACCTGACGCGGCTGTTCAGCATCACTGGCCTCGACAGCCAGCGCGAGCTGCAATACACGCCGTTCACCCCGCAGATTCCAAAACTGCTGCAGAACAGCGAAAACATTTTCAGCGTGATCAGCAAGCAGGACATTCTGTTGCTGCACCCGTTCGAGTCGTTCACCCCGGTGGTCGACCTGCTGCGCCAGGCCGCCAAGGACCCGCACGTTCTGGCGGTGCGCCAAACCCTGTACCGCTCCGGCGCCAACTCGGAAATCGTCGATGCGCTGGTGGATGCGGCGCGAAACGGCAAGGAAGTCACCGCGGTGATCGAATTGCGCGCGCGGTTCGATGAGGAGTCCAACCTGCAACTGGCCAGCCGTCTGCAAGCCGCCGGTGCAGTGGTGATCTACGGCGTGGTCGGCTTCAAGACCCACGCCAAGATGATGCTGATCCTGCGTCGCGAGGCCGGTGAGATTGTGCGTTACGCGCACTTGGGCACGGGCAACTACCACGCCGGGAACGCCCGCCTGTACACCGACTACAGCCTGCTGACTTCCGATGACGCCTTGTGCGAAGACCTCGGCAAACTGTTCAGCCAGTTGATCGGCATGGGCAAGACGCTGCGCATGAAGAAGCTGCTGCACGCGCCGTTCACCCTGAAGAAGGGCATGCTCGACATGATTGCCCGCGAGACCCAGTTCGCCCTCGACGGCAAGCCGGCGCACATCATCGCCAAGTTCAACTCATTGACCGATCCGAAGATCATCCGTGCGTTGTACAAGGCCAGTCAGTCGGGCGTGCGCATCGACCTCGTGGTGCGTGGCATGTGCTGCCTGCGGCCGGGCATTGCCGGGGTTTCCCACAACATCCATGTGCGCTCGATCATCGGTCGCTTCCTGGAACACACCCGGGTCTTCTACTTCCTCAATGGCGGCGAGGAGCAGATGTTCCTTTCCAGTGCCGACTGGATGGAGCGCAACCTCGACAAGCGCGTCGAGACTTGCTTCCCGGTAGAGGGCAAGAAGCTGATCATGCGGGTCAAGAAAGAGCTGGAGCTGTATCTCACCGATAACACCCACAGCTGGAGTCTGCAGTCGGACGGTCGCTACATCCGCAACACGCCGACCGGCAACCAGAACCCGCGCAGCGCCCAGGCTACTTTGCTGGAACGGTTGGGTAGTCCGATCCTCACAGTTCGCTAACGCAAGGAACCTGTGGGAGCGAGCAGGCTCGCTCCCATATGAATCGCACGCACAAAAAAAGGCCTTCGATAGAAGGCCTTTTTCAGTTTCAGCGCACGTTCAGCACGATGTCGACGCGGGTCAGCCATTCCGCTTCGTTGGCGAAGTCGGCCTGGGTCAGCTGGTTCTCGTCCAGCCAGTTTTCCGGGAACACCACTTCCAGGCTGTTGCCATGGGCATTCAGTTCCACCTGAGGCATTTGCTGGGTGCCGCGGATGTGGTGGAACAGGATCGCGAAGCGCAGCAACACGCACAGGCGAATCAGCTTGATGCCGTCTTCGTCGAATTCGGCGAACTTGTCCTTGGGAATGTTGCGGCGGTGGCCGCGCACCAGCAGCGCGAGCATCAGCTGGTCTTCACGGGAGAAGCCGGCGAGGTCCGAGTGCTCGATCAGGTAGGCGCCGTGCTTGTGGTACTGATAGTGAGCGATGTCCAGGCCCACTTCATGGACCTTGGCCGCCCAGCCCAGCCGTTCGCGCCAGACGCCGTCTTCATCTTCCAGATCCCAATCCCTGGCCACCTGATCGAAGGCGTGCAGGGCTTTGCGTTCCACCCGGGCGGCTTGTTCCAGGTCGACGTGGTAACGCTCCATCAGCGAGCTGAGGGTGCGTTCGCGCACGTCTTCATGGTGATGTCGGCCCAGCAGGTCGTAGAGTACACCTTCGCGCAGAGCACCTTCGCAGTGGTCCATGCGCTGCAGTTCGAGGGAGTCGAAGATGGCTTCGAGAATCGCCAGGCCCGCCGGGAAAATCGCCCGGCGGTCAGGCTTGATGCCTTCGAAGTCGATTTTCTCGACATCGCCAAGTTTGATCAGCTTGCGCTTGAGCCAGGCCAGCCCTTCGGCATTCACTTCGCCGGCACCATGACCGCCAGCCTTCAGCGCCAGGCCGATGGCGCGAATGGTACCCGAGGAGCCGATGGCTTCATCCCAGGTCAGGCGATGCAGGGCGTGTTCGATGCTCATGATCTCCAGGCGGGCCGCCGTGTATGCCTGGGCGTAGCGGGCCGGGGTGATCTTGCCGTCTTTGAAGTAACGTTGGGTGAAGCTCACGCAACCCATTTGCAGGCTTTCGCGCAGCAGCGGTTCAAAGCGCTGGCCGATGATGAACTCGGTACTGCCGCCGCCAATGTCGGCCACCAGGCGCTTGCCCGGGGTGTCGGCGAGGGTGTGGGACACCCCGAGGTAGATCAGGCGCGCTTCTTCTCGGCCGGAGATGACTTCCACCGGGTGGCCGAGGATCTCTTCGGCGCGGCGGATGAATTCGGCGCGGTTGCGGGCTTCACGCAGGGCGTTGGTGCCGACGATCCGCACGGCACCCATGGGCATACCGTTGATCAGTTGGGCGAAGCGCTTCAGGCAATCGAGCCCGCGTTGCATGGATTCTTCGCTGAGCTGGCGCTCTTCGTTGATGCCGGCGGCCAGCTGAACCTTTTCCCCGAGACGCTCGAGAATACGGATTTCGCCGTTCTGGGCCTTGGCCACGACCATGTGAAAGCTGTTGGAGCCCAGGTCGATTGCGGCGATCAGGGACAGATTCTTGGCTTGGGATTGCGGCATGGTCAGGGGGTCTCGGTCGTTAACCTCGACATCGTGCCACGATCAAAGGCTGGCGCCAACGCGTAGGAGCTGCCGAAGGTGCGATCTTTTACCGCGGGGCAGATTTGCGGTGCTGACGCTGGCCTCTTCGCGGGCAAGCCCGCTCCCACAGGTTTTTGTGTCGATCACAAAATTGTAGATTTACACCGACCACTGTGCGAGCGGGCTTGCCCGCGAAGGCGGCCTTACAGCCACTGAAGATCTTTCAGACAGCCGCTTCCACTGTTCCAATGAAGTTCGCCAGCTCCGCCGTCTGCGGGTTGGCAAACAACACTTTCGGGTCCCCCACCTCATGCACCAGCCCTTGATGCATGAACACCAACTTATCCCCAACCTCCCGGGCAAAGCGCATTTCATGGGTGACCATGATCAATGTCATGCCTTCCTTGGCCAGTTGCCGAACCACGCTCAGCACTTCGTTGACCAGTTCCGGGTCCAGAGCCGAGGTGATTTCATCGCACAGCAACACTTTCGGCGACATTGCCAGGGCCCGGGCAATCGCCACGCGCTGTTGCTGCCCACCGGACAATCGGTCGGGGAAGGCATCGAACTTCTCGCCCAGGCCAACCCGCTCCAGCATTTGCCGTGCCCGTTCGGCGGCCTGGGCTTTCGGGACTTTTTGCACCACTTGTGGCGCGAGCATGACGTTCTCTCCCACGGTCAGGTGCGGGAACAGATTGAACTGCTGAAACACCATGCCGACTTTCTGTCGCAGGCTGCGCAGGTCGGCGCGGGCGGCGTCGAGGTATTCGCCGTCGACCTCGATGACGCCGTCGTTGATCGATTCCAGGCCGTTGAGCGTGCGCAGCAAGGTCGACTTGCCCGAGCCGCTGCGTCCGATGATCGCTACCACCTGGCCTTCCTCGACGCTCAGGTCGATGCCTTTGAGTACATGGTGATCGCCGTAGTATTTATGCAGGGCGGAAATTCTAAGCAGAGGCATGCAGTCTCCTTTCCAGGTAGCGCGCACTGAGGGATAGGGGGTAGCAGAGCAGGAAGTAACCGAGAGCCACCAGGCCGTAGACCATGAAGGGTTCGAAGGTGGCGTTGGCGAGCATGCCGCCGGTCTTGGTCAGCTCGGTGAAGCCGATGATCGAGGTCACGGCGGTGCCTTTGACCACTTGCACCGAGAAACCCACGGTTGGCGCCACGGCGATACGCAAGGCCTGCGGCAGGATCACGTAGCGCAGTTGCTCCAGCGGGTTCAGCGCCAGGCTCGACGAGGCCTCCCACTGGCCGTTGGGGATCGACTCGACGCAACCGCGCCAGATCTCCGCCAGATAAGCGCTGGTGAACAGCGTCAATGCGATCGCCGCCGCCATCCACGGCGAAATTTCCAACCCGGCCAGCGCCACGCCGAAGAACACCAGGAACAGCTGCATCAACAGCGGCGTGCCCTGGAACAGTTCGATGTAAGTGCGCGCGAAGCTGCGAGGCAGGGATTTTTTCGAGATGCGCATGACCATGATCAGCAAACCGATCAGCCCGCCGCCAATGAATGCCACCAACGACAGCGCCAGCGTCCACTGCAAGCCCGTGAGCAAATTGCGCAAGATGTCCCAGAAGGTGAAATCGCTCATCGGCTGCTCCTCGCTATGAAACGGTGGCCGATCCAGTTCAGCAATTGGCGGATAAGCAGCGCCATGCATAGGTAAAGCAGCGTGGTCAGGGCGTAGGTTTCAAAGGCGCGGAAGTTGCGCGATTGAATGAAGTTGGCGGCGAAGCTCAACTCTTCGGTGGCGATCTGCGAACACACCGCCGAGCCGAGCATGACGATGATGATCTGGCTGCTCAGGGCCGGCCAGACCTTGCTCAGCGCGGGCAGCAGCACCACATGGCGGAAGGCTTCGAAGCGCGTCATCGCCAAGGCCGCGGCGGCTTCCAGTTGGCCTCGGGGGATCGCCTGAATGCCGGCGCGGATGATTTCTGTGGAATAAGCCCCCAGGTTGATCACCATTGCCAGCACCGCTGCCTGCCATTCGGAGATCTGCACGCCCAGGGACGGCAGGCCGAAGAAGATGAAAAACAACTGCACCAGAAACGGTGTGTTGCGGATCAATTCCACGTACACCGCGAAAACTCCGGCGAACGGGCGAATGTTCCAGGCCCGCACCAGCGCCCCGACGATGCCCAGGCC
>NZ_SCOO01000028.1:0-90481 GCF_005502415.1 Pseudomonas sp. G(2018)
CCAGATGAGGTTCGGTGATGTAGAGCATCTTCAAGAGACAAGAACCCACAAAAGCATGGTTTATTCGACATAGGTTGTACCTCCAGTTCACCGAGGCACCCCCACCCCACCGGGAGAGAGCGCCCGGTAGGCTTTAATCCAGCTCATGGCTGGTATCTGATCGCAGTCACTCACCTTGAAGGTAAGGCCGCGTACTTGAAGTGCTGACCAGGGTCAGCTCCCACAGAACGACAATCAATTGCTGTTCTGAATGGACGATAAAGTAGCTCTTCGCATCATGGGATTCAAGACATCAAACAAGTATCCGAATCACATTTGATGGTTGCAATTTTGAAGATAGTGAGACGGTAGGGACACACATTATTGTTTGCCCCAGGAGCCGACATGACTCACCAACACGGAGACCAGAAGTCCCTGCACGCCGTTTCGCATGAGGTCTTCCACCCCATCGAGGGCGATCTTGTTGACCCGTCCGAGAGATTCTTCGCACCGGTGCAGGCCGACCTTGTCGACAGGCTCCTTGGTGAGTACACAGCAACTCTCAACAACATGAATAGCGTTGTGGACTTCATGAGTGGACAAGACTTCCGATCCACACTTCACTATTTCATTGAGGGGAATTCGTTAGAACCTGGTCAAAGCGCGTCTGTATCGTCAGGTGGGCTTTTCAGCCTGGAAGGCGCTGTGGCATACCTGAACAGCACCTACTGGACCAAAGCACTTGCACTTACTGACGTATATGAGGCGATGCCCAAAGCAAGAAGGGATGAATGGGACAATCAGATCAAGAGTCGTCAGGCACCTGATTTTGAAGAGACGACTGTCCGTTCCACTCTAAATGCGCTGCTGTCTGATCGAACAAAGTTTTTTGCCGAACAAGTCGATGGAATTTTTAGAGCGTTGAGCGGTGATCACGTCACCAACAAGCCTGAGGGCTTTACAAAAATATTCATTATTAACCACATGCTCTATAAAGATGGCGGTATCAATTATGAGAATGCAGGATACATCCATGACCTTCGCTGTGTTATCGCGAAGTTCATGGGGCGATCCGCCCCACGATATGGCACGTCCGGGCCTCTCCTAGAAGCGATGCAGCGGGATTACGGAACCTGGCACATCGTTGATGGTGGGGCTTTGCGTATGCGCCTCTACAAACGCGGTACGGTTCACTGCGAAGTAAACCCGGATCTTGCGTGGTCGCTTAACAGCCTACTGGCTACTCTGTACCCAACTGCTATTCCTCCAAAATTTCGCACTAGGCCTAAGAACCCGCACAAAGAATTTCAGCTGATCGGCAAACCGTTGCCCTTTGAAGTAATCCACCTTCTTGCCGATATGGTCCATCCAGGTCGAGTTGGCAGGGATGAAATTACAGCGAACCCATACGCCTTAAGGTTTAAAAACTTCGATAAAAACGAGGCCAAAAAAGGCGCTGAGAACGTTCTCCACATGCTGGGCGGGGTTCGAATGAATATCAACGCCTTCATCTGGTATGAGTTCGATTACGACCCTAGATCGGCTCTGGATCGGATCATCATCAGTGGCTGCGTTCCGGATCAAAAATCGCATCAGTTTTACCCGACTCCAGACACTATGTCCGATGAAGCCGTTGAAATGGCCGACATTCAGGATGACGATGAAATTCTCGAGCCATCTGCCGGGCAAGGCGGAATCGCGTGCAAACTTCCAAAGTCTCAGACTACATGCGTCGAAATATCGTCATTGCATTGTCAGATACTGCGAGCGAAAGGGTTCAATACCGTAGAGGGTGATTTCCTCAAGTGGGCAGCAAGTACGACAAGGCGCTTTAGCTGCGTGATCATGAACCCACCGTTTTCGGATGGCCGCGCCCTCGCCCATCTACAGGCCGCCTCAGAACTTTTAATCGCCAGCGGTCGATTGGTCGCCATTCTTCCCGCAAGCCTGAAAAATAAGAACGTGCTGCCTGGTTGGACGCTTGAGTGGTCGAAGGTTTACTCAAACGAGTTTGATGGCACTGGAGTGTCAGTTGTTATGGTTAAAGCCATCCGAAGCGTCCACTAATCCGTCCGCCGAGACAACAGCACTGAGCTCGGCTGGAGCCCCCCTTGCGGCTGGAAATAAATTTGACACCTACAAAAACAGCGTGCGACATTTGTCCACGTTTTATGGAACGTGGACACGTAGAGGGCGGGTTATTTTGAAAGGTCAAGACATTTTACTGCTGTACAAAATGGCGAGCCTTCACGCGCAGGAAGAAGTGTCGCCAACAGGTCGCCAAACCGTGGCCTGGGGTGGCATTTCCTTCATTGACCTACTGCCGGATGATTATAGCCCCGAACCAACATTCATCACTTCCCCTCCGTCTGACGAAGCCAATGTCGACATAGGAGCTGCCGTCGCGCGAATCATCGATGCGGATTCGTTCAAATGGCAGGGTTGGGACGATGATGATATTGGCCAGACAAAGACTGTGGCGGAATGGAAAGATCGCTACACCCTAAGGGCACTCGCTGAATCCTTAGGCCTGAGCAAAAGTGAAATCTCAAACTCAATCGTTCGGTGTCGAGAGGCAGGGCTTGTAACGAACGACTATGAAACCTCCCTGCCCAAGGTGAATCGCCCTGCTCTTTTGAAGATCACTGAGCACGCCCTGAAGTACTTCTTCCCAGTAAAGCCTGGCGCCCTAGTAAGGGGGATTCCAACTGGCTTCGCATCTCCTGTGCTCACTAGGCACCTCAAAAGCGCAGGAGAAATTATCCATGTCTGGCCCGACCCTCAAGGAAAGGAGCGAGGCCAAGCAATCGAGCCTATCTACAAGACCGTTCCAGAAGCTGTAAAGAACGATCGCACCCTGTACCACTACTTAGCCCTAGTAGACTCCATCAGGCTGGGCGGGCCACGCGAAACCAGCGTTGCAATTCAACTCCTAAAGAAAGGTATGGGCCTTTGAGCATCGCCTCAGATCACAACTACGAAATGTTGAGCGCCGTCGCTGAAGGATTAGGCGACGAGCTTTTGAATGAGGTCGCCTTCGTAGGCGGCTCCACAACCTGGCTTCTTTGCACTGACGACATTGTGCTGGACGACATCCGCAGCACTGATGACGTTGACCTTGTGATCGAGCTTGGTGGCATAGCTGACTGGCAAAGACTTACAGAGCGCTTGGCGGCACAGGGTTTCAAGATTACCGCTGAGCACAGTGATGTGACGTGCAGGTTCAAGTTCAACGACGTCATTGTCGATGTGATGCCATCAGTAAAGGAGATCCTTGGGTACGAAAACAGATGGTTTGTGGATGGTTTAGCGAACGCAGAAACCATTACGCTTCCCAGCGGGATTGCGATCAAAATTTTCAAACCAACGTATTTTGTCGCGACAAAGCTCGAAGCATTCAAAGGTCGCGGCGAAGGCGATGCCTACCATAAAGATGTCGAAGATATCGTTCTGGTGGTGGACGGTCGAGAGAGCCTGCTTGAGGAGGTTACACAGGCTGATCAGGAGTTGCGAACGTATATCGCGGCCGGTATTGCCGGACTGCTGGCGCTCAACTCTCTTCAATACGTGATTGAAAGTTCGCATTCAGTCAGCGCAAATCCTGGTCGAGGCCAGATTATTTTTCAGCGTCTAAAACAGTTGAGCAACGTCAAATGATCCGGTACTCAACAAGGACCGTTAAGGGTCAGGATCGCGACGAAAATCGGGATCGCGTCGGGGCGGCATTTGATGGCGTTCGAGGTATTTTTGTCGTCGTCGATGGCACCTCCAAGCCCGGCAGCGGGCAATTGGCCCAGGCATTGGTCGATCAGATTTTCACAGGGTATCAGGCACGAATCGAAAATGGTGTTTCTGACTCGGGTCATGACCAGGTCGAGACACTGCTAAAGGATGTGCTCCAGGACGCACACTCCTCACTCTTCTCGGGCGGAGTCACAGGATCGGCAAGTTATCTCGTCGCAGTGGTTTCCGGTGAACTGCTTACCGTTGCATATGAAGGTGACTGTAGCGCAGGCGTAACGTCCCACACTGACCCCATCGCTTGGATCACTGCACCACACTGCCTCGCCAACTGGAGGCGTGATCGCAGTCATAGACAGCTGGCAACAGACAAAGGTCGGCACCAAATCAGCCGCAGTTTCAAAGCACGGAAGAAGCCAGATCCAGAATTCGTCACAAGAGCGGCCATCGCGGGTGAAACGCTGGTGTTTGCAACTGACGGTTTCTGGGCTGATTTGAGCGATGCAGCGCAAATTCAACTGCTTGGGCTCGATGCTCCCGATCCCACCCATGTCGATGACGACGTCACCTGGATAGTGGTGCAAATATGAAATATCCGAGAACGTTGCGAGGGACAGCGAACGGCTCCGTATCGACGGAAACATTGCTTCAATACGCCAAATACTTGGCCAGTGAGATTGTAACAATAACCAATGGGAATCGAACTTACACCGCCAGCATCATCGAGAACTGGCGATATCTTGATGGAGATTTCGAATTCACTTTTACGGAAGGGGCGCTTGAGTTCATTCAGGAGACAGACGACCCTCGGGGTGACATCGTCAAGGTGCTGTTCGCTGAGGTTGAATCTAAATAGCGCAACTGCCCATGCAAACTTCTAATAGTCTAAAGGTTATTTCCGCACACAGAAAAGCCCCCGCACTAAAAATACGGGGGCTCAGTATTATTGGTAACGCGTTAGTACCCTACTTGGAAACGACGGCCTGAATACCATCGTGACGATCTTCAGCACGTTTTGGATTAGGCACAAGTTTGCCATCTTTCCAAACATAGCGAGCCACAGCTTCCTTGGTAGGGTGGCCGGCGTCGTTCTTTGGATTACCGCTGCCATTGCCGCCATTACCTGCATTGGCGCCGGTTGCAGCGAACAGAGCGACGATTGCGAAACCTAATACAGTTTTTTTGATACCCATCGTTAAATCTCCTTGCGGCACTACGGCCAAATAATTACTTAGTTCTGCAAAGTCACATTTGCTTTGCTTACGAAACTAAATTAACCCCTAAGCGCCGACATGCAACGCCATACAAATCGTTTTTTTTCAAAAAAGCACAACTTTTTCAATGTTCTAAACGGACACTGATATTTCTTAATAATGCTTCTAAAGATCCCCCACATAAGACGGTCCACCAGTTCATGCCTGAACACTATAAAATTAAGTCAGGATCTATCACCCACGTGCGACCCTTACTAATAACGGCCGGCGGTCTCTTATGAAGGGCATAGACAAAATGACGAGTCGTGATTTTCCCACTTAGATAATGTGACAGAGCGCTAATCACATAACGCATTTATCCCTCCTTTGGACCTCATTCAGCACGAGCCCACAAGGCTGGTGAGCTGGCTTGAAAAGATTCTTTTGGTACGAGGAATAGAACCTCATCACCTAACCCTGACCGAGCAGATGCTGCGTCGCTCCCATCAAAAGCGAGTTGCATCGACGACCCAGCAAATCGGCAAGGATTTCAGCATCATTCGCCGCATCCACACAGTCACGATCCAGCGCGGACTTGAGGGCGCTTTTCAGCCATTCACTTACCGCCGGCGATTCAATCAATTTAGCTAAGGCTGACTCGACAAAGACAGGACCTTCAACCTTCCCTTCTACCTGCCGGAGTTGATTGTCCAAAGCGTCTTTCAAGAGAATGCAGCGCTGTTTCTGCTGCTCGCTCTCCTCCTCGGCCAGAAGTCGGAGTTCATGAGGCGTCAGGCCAGACGTACGCTGCAGGGTGACCACGATGTCGCCACCAACCGGATACATTGCACTATCAAAGCTGAGCTGAATGTAATTCTCAGGATCACTCTCATACAACTGCTGCCCGAGCAGTTCTGAAAGAAGGTGCGCGGCTCCGCCTGCCACCTTCGTAATCGGACTCCCGTAGGTTCGAACAAACTCAACCATCTGGCAGGCACTCACCATCTGTTGGCCAAGAAGTGTCCGAAGCTGAATGGTCTCCGCAAGCAAATCCTTGTAGGAGGGCAAATCGGAGTCGCTGGCTGGAGAGACGGCCGGTATGGAGTCACTGGTAGGCATAGGGAAACCTCTTCGGGTGGAAGAATGAGGCTATCCCCTACCGCCCTCCTGCCAGGTGGGTATTAGCCCCCGAATAGGGGCATGATTTAGAAGGATCAGAAATGTTTTTCGATTAAAGTCCGTTGCACACTAAATAGCCCGTCGATGCGGGCTTCAGTAGTCCGCAACGAAGAAATTTTCGGGTCATAACGTAAATGGAGAGAACAATGTTCAAGCCAAGCAACCCATTCACCCTGCCTGAGCTGGCAGAGCAAGAATCAATCTTTCCTCCGTCGATTCTGAAATCAGCTTGCACACTTGCGGCCCACTACATTGCGGCCCGTGAACGTAGCGATGTTGAAGCCGCTTCACGGATTGACGGCGATATAGGCGCCTTACTGAACGAAGAGTTCGACATGGAACAGTACAACGAACGAGGCCAGTTCAGGGCGCGTTTCATGGTGATGATTCACGATTGTAACGCTGCTTTTGGTCGGCTGGATTACAACCACACGCATTGGGCCTACGACACTTCTCGGGTGTAAGGGGGAACGGATATGAACAATTCTGAGGGCATGTTTGGAGTGTTCCTAATAATTGCGGCTCTGCTCACATTATTGATCTACCAGGGAGTTTATTGGCTGGCCTATCAAATCAATTGGTGGTTAGGCGCGTCGGGTTTTGAATCGCAAAGTCTGCAATTCAAACATGCATGTGTTGTCGTATCTTTTTTTCTAGCTATTGGCTTAATGAAGTTATGCATTTGGGTCCAGTCACTCCCAGCAGATCCATCGTATGGAGACCGTGACCGGCCGTAGAAAAGCCCGCCGAACCATCAGGAAGCCGTCGCGGCATTCGCAGCAATGTATCGAGACTATAAAAGCGATTGTGCGCCAGGCATTCAGGCGCGTCTAAGCCGCTCGGCACACGCGGGGCGAGGCAATCACTCCCTCATCTGACAGTTGCATATATCGGCTCTCGCACGCCGCAAGTCTAAATAATCCTGAATGGAAAACATCGGCGATTGCGACGACCTCACACCATAGGCTTTGAGGATTGGGAGAACGGCATCAGGTAGCGGGAGCACACGCCGACATTGCCCATAACGTAGACTATAAATCCTACATGGCCAGGAACGATGAATCATCAGATCTGAGGCATCCGGATAGGGTGTGGCTGCAACCATGGTCTGCATCGGCCGTCTATGCGCCTTAAACAGCGCTACGCGATTCTTCCCTTCCGTTGCTACGATCAGCGGCAATGAGCCTATCTGGCATGAACGCGGTGCAAATAGGTTCCCCAGCATTTCGCGGCATGCATATTCATCAGACCGGTCCATTGTCTGTTGGACGGCCATATCAGAACGCTCATCGTCTGTGTAGTAATTGAATGTTCCCGAGACAATCAACCGACAGTCGATTGTCATTGGCCGTGCCTTGCTGCCACTAAACAGGACGTCAGAAAATGGAATCGTCAGCTCTACAAATTTGCTGGGGAATGTAGCTGTCCACCCACGCTCGGGTACTGTCCATCCCTGCACCCTACGTTTAATCCGATCGAACCATCCACCAGGAATATAGGCTCTACCCTCGACATCAAACCGATCCTTCGAAGCAACAAATTCCGCCACTGCACTACTTAAAGCATCGCTCAGGACCTTCTCCTGCTCATATGGTATTCGCGCCATCGACGACCTCTCACAGTTCCCCCTCCCGGCATGCACTTTGCCTGATATTGATACTGACTGGCAGCCTGGCTGGCCAAAGAAAAAGCGCCAAAGCGGTACCGTTACGTTTCACCCTTTGCCACCGCGTGAAATCTTGATTTTTTTCATTGAGCCAAGCCGAACACGCAGTGGTGGCCAAGAGTCTTGCTGCCCACCAGCGTCCCCACATTTTTGGCACATGCTTCGAGAACCACGCATTCATAAGAAATCCCTCCTCTGTAGCTACTGTCGCAATTCGACTGCGTGCGCATGCCAACGAACGCCATGAATGCCATGTTCAACCTGAATTAAATCGTGCAAGAAGCCATTCCGCCCCTATAGAGGGTATCGCTGACCCTCACCAGGTATCGCGGGTAGGTAGAAGTACCAACTTCAGCTGGCTCAAGGCTTAGTTGCCTTAGCCAGTCATGCTCCCAGTTGCTTAATTTTATGCCTCAGGCATGATTGCCGTGAGCGTACGCCAACGCTTGCACGCCCACCTGGGCGAAGGCCGGATCAGGCCATGGCTTCAAAAACTTCCTTCGAAGCATTGCCTATCGGTAATGCGCCTTGTGGGCGTGGCGCTAAAGCCGAGCAGGAGATTGCTTTGTCCAACGAAACCCGATTCCCATCCGGCGCAACTATTGATCAAGTCAAGAAGGACGCCAAAAAGCTCGCCAAGGCTCAAGGTATTCCACTCCACCAAGCTCAGGATGCAGCAGCGCTTAAGCATGGCCTTGCCCTGCCTTGGAACCGAGTAAACGAGTGGCTGGCCGGCCAGAGTAGATCTGCTATCGCCAGCTTCACGCTGCCTCTTGATAATGGTGAAACCAAGACCGTCAACTTGACCTCCGAACAACCTCTCGTAATTGTTTGTGGGTGGGTCGGTTGCGGTAAATCGACGACGGCCCTTGTTCTCGCCGGCCAGGCCATGGCCACGACCAATGCCAGATTGTTTTTCCTCACATCAAAACCCGTTGGCTGGCCACCTGCAGTTTGGGATTCCCTTTACCGGGATTTCCCTGGTCGGTGCCTTGAAGTCGGTGATGTCCATAATTTCGATCTAGCTCAAATTAACCCCACGGCCGGCGACATCGTAATACTTGATGAGCGCTACCAAGGGGCGCGAAATCAAAGCCTTCAACGTCTAATTGAGCAGGCTAGATTATGGAAAGTTGGCCTTTTCGTCTGCAAGCAAGGCGGACCATCAGATATGGAGTTTGAGCTCACGAAATCTCACTATCCGGATCGTGGCATTCCACTGATAGTCGAAGGTAAAGGAGGGTTCATTCGCCATGGCGAACATGCCACTTTCACGGCGACTGGATTCGAACAAGCCAAGGCTTCTGGGCAACCAGACCGTACATCCTGGACTGGAAAATTCACCATCACAGTGTCCAAACCCAGCGTTCTTGCAAAAACGTAAGTCCTGGGAGAATGCCTCGCATGTAACCCCATCCGGATCACTGCGATGCACCTTTGCGAATCTCATACTACTGACACTGTCATCACCGCGGCGGCAACGAGAAATAGGTTGCCCCTACCTCCTCTCCATCCAAGTGGTGATGTCGTAGGCGAACTGCTCTCTGCGGTTGATGATGGGTGGTTCGAGTTACCTAAAGGCAGAAATCGGTGCTACACCCACAGGCAGTTTTCCCGGATATCAACTCTCGTCCAATCACTACCTGAGGTTGTCCAAGTACAGCAAAGATCCCGCACGTGGTGTGCGGCAAAACGAGTGGAACTCGGAGAGCGCTTTAGCTTTTTCTTCGGACTGCCCAACACTTTTCCCGACATCGTCCAACGAGCGACCTCCATTCCCTACGGAGGCCCGCGGCGACCTCGCGAATTCAGAGCGGGAACGTTCCAGGCAGTGAATCTTCTTCACTGCCTCCAAGATGCAATTTCAGCGGCCGCCCAACTAAACGATCTGATGGACGCACTGGACGCGCCAGACATGTTCAATCGCAATTCGAAAATAGAGTGTCAGGTTGCTCGCCTGCGCAAACATGGCCAGATGCATTACCTCGACAAATACATCTACGCCCTGCGTGGTAAGTTTCTTTGGAAGGAAGATCAGCAGTGGCTGCGCGATGTAAAGGAAGGTCGTATTTCAATGACTGACTTTGACGATCGCGTTGCTGCTAGGGAAGCGCGGAACGAACAAGCCAGCGTTTTGCATTGGAGGTCTGTCTACGCGTTGACACAGCAGTTGGCTGACTTCTTTGAGGGTGCAGGAACATACCACCACGGCACACTCACGAGGCGACTTAGAGAGCAATTTGGCAGACGAATAAAGCTTTTGCGCGAATCAGCATCCTGCGGCTCTGGATTTGTGCTCGAACTCGAAGACGGGCCGATAATTGGCAGCGGGAAAAAAATTGATGAAGGTTTTGTGTTTGTAAATTTTGTCATCGCCCTTGCGGGTGAGCTCGAGTCAGCTTCACCAGATGTCCACTCCTACTTCTCGGCTGTAGAGAGGGCATCGGAACGATCGACTGCGGTTGCATCGACACTGCGACGGGTTGTCCGGCGTATAGATACGCTTGAGCATCAGAGCGCTCGCTGTTAACTGAAGCGCCCACCAGGTTTCGGCAGTACTCGCGATTTGTTCATCACGCAGCCGTTGGACGCTGGGGGCGATTCAGTTAGCAGGACCCCAAGCCAGCTAAGCTTGGCTCATACGCGCTCACTTAACTTCAGTGGAAAGACGAATCCAATCTGACGCTGGGTTCTGGATTGCACAGTTTCCTGTCTCGCCTTGAAACCCCGGAAACTTAACAATTCCCAGGGAAGGATTCGTTTGGTAAAACTTGCCCAGACCGCATGGCCCGAAATCGACAGTGATGTCTTCCAGAGGCCGATCGTAGCTCATCGGCCTACTCGAGGGAGTGAGTGCGCCTTTGGCGATCTGGGCCTTGCCATTGACGTCCACACTGGCCATCTCAAAAGTCTTCTGCCCGTCCTGATCATAGATCTGAACGTAGTTGCCTTGCGTGGAGGGGAATTCAACACGACGGTGATCACTGGCTTCGCTTGCGTTGGCCAAGAGGGCGAGCGAGAGGGACAAAGACCCGAGTACGAAATGCATCTGCTTCATTGGTATTTCCTGGTGAGTGCGCTGACGACGGGATGTGAAAGCGCGTTAACTCATAAGATGGGGGCGACCTGGGGATATATCCAGTGGTTTGGAGATAATAATTTCCGATTGCAGTACCAGCTGACGTTTCCGAAATAGTTGCGACATCTGACTGTCGAAAGCCTCAATTGGCGGCTACACATTTTCGAAAGACCTGCGACTGCTGATGGCAATTCTTGCGACTGGCCTAACTCCTGTCGGTAATAGCTGCGACTCATGTGGAACTGTCCGTGAAGACCAGGGCGGGCCGGTGGTTAGAGCTCTCACACATCTCACCCTCTGCGCACTCAGGATCAAGCATAATTTCAATGCAACCCTGACAGTGAAGCCGACGGAAGCCCTACCATGTTGCGCTCAACTCTCGCAGGTCAATGCATACCTGCAAGATCGATTTCATCAGTTTTTGAACGACTAATTGCTCCTTTGAAAGGGGCAGTCTTTAGGCTTGCTTTTATTCTTCTCATGAGAAGATTGCGAAGGTTAGTCGATGAAGTTCGGTGCGTTGAACGCACTGGTGAATAACCGCCTTGGCTCTTTTCCCCACGACGGCAAACCAGTTGTCGCCGCCGAGCAGTAGGCCGAATACCAGGTGTGAGAGGAAATACCGAACAGCCCAACAGGGATGAATTGGAGATTGGTCTGGAGTACCGATTGCCTGCGATGGCCATGCCGCCAGATGGAAATCAAACGTCAGGCTGCTCTACCAATGCTGCAACGAACCAAAGGAATAATAGGTGAAACGAAACCCAATGGATGAGGCGATTTCCGCTCTCAAGGTTGCTCCGATTCAGACGCTAGGCATGTGCGTTAGCGCGATAGCCGCACTGTACCTGTTTTCTAATGATTCAAAGTGGTTCGGCACCACAGGGCTGGTCGCGTTGATCTTCACGGGGCTGGTCTGGATGGCTACACCGTACATTATCCAGGAAGCGAACAACCGCGCCAAAGCACGTCATCGCTATCCGTACTGAGTCCGAGGAAAACGCACCAGGTACACCCAAGTCACCCTGTCCACCACCAGCTCCACGAACAACGGAAATCGAAATGGCAACCAAGGATTTTGAATTCACAGTAGGTAAGGGCCATACGGTCTGGGCCGAGAAGTCCCACTATCCCGACCTGATTCGTCTGGTGATCCCAAAGGATCAAGCTCTTGAGCTGGCTCAAAAGATTCTGCGCGAGCTTCAGCACGTAAAGACCGATCAAACCCACTTGGGCGAAATCGCGCTTTTCGGCCAGCTTGAAGAATTTGACGACGAGTAAGCAGAAAACGCTCAGCTGCACCCTCAAGCCCGCATCGTGCGGGCTGAGGTCGTAGGAGAGGAACACTTCGTTCCCTCGAATCCGGAATACGACGATGAACAGTAATGAAATGAAGTTTCGGACGTTGGACGGCGCGAGCGTCACGCTGAATCCAACAGCAGAACTCGTGGAGCCTTTGACTCTAGATGATCCCGAGCGCGAACCCGGCACCGGTCAATTGGAAACCGGCAACCTGCTTCGCAAGGATGTCGAGAAGCTGATTCGCGAGTTCAGTGGTGAACCTGCGAAAGCTGCTTTGGCCATCTGCGTGATGCTCGATGATCATTTGGATCTTGCAGAAAACGGCTGGTTCGACAACGACGAAGTAGTCCAAGACGCAATCATTGCCGCAGATCCGCAAGACGACTGAGATGGTAGAGGTAATGAACACCATGAAACGACATTTGTCGCCGCCCCCAGTGATGCTGCCAACCCAACACCCCCTGCTATTGCTGCCCCTGATGCTCGCTATGCTCGCCGGTTGCAGCAAGCCAGTGCACACCGAAACAGGCACCGAGCCAGGTACAGCGGCAGCAGCAAAAGAACTGGCACCTAAATTCCTGTTGCAGATGTTCACCTTGGTTGATGAGCCGGTCATCGACGGTGAAACAGCAACCGTCAACGCAGTGATCTTGAACCAAAAGTGCGTGCTGACAATGCAGCGCACAAAAGAAACACCCTATGGCTGGTTGGTAAGCAAACAATCGTGTCTGACTACGAATCTCTCAACGCAAGGTGCGAACAGTCCAATCGTCACCGGTAAGGGTGCCCAAGTAGTCATCCATACGGACAAATAAGGGAAAAGTCGCTGAACATCCAGCCCGCCCAAATCGCGGGCTTTTTTTGTCGCAGCTATTTCCGAAATTTCGCATTTATTTCGGCAGCCGACACCTGCCCTACCCAGTGCGCGTTGGAACTTCGCACGTTCACTCTCAGAGGATGGTGAGAAGCGCGGCGAAGACTCAATCGCCACCAGGTGTTGCAAGCCGCCCTTTTAAATCACTATCACCTGCTCAGGATCCTTCTGCTCACTCCATTGGTGGGTCCGACTATCACGTGTCGTAAGCTCCGGTACGCGCGAGCAATCGAAGTAATTGAGTCCATTTTCATGGGCCAACGGCAAGTCGAGATGCTCACCAGGTAACGTGGACAGAATTCCGATCATTTCACGAGCTGTAACGACCGTACAGCGTGGCTCCTGCTCATTTAGTGTCTGTAAGGGATTCTCGATGCCAAAGCGCTTTCCTGCATTCTGAGCCGCGGTAGAGATTCGTGTTCGAAGGACTTCCTCTTCTGCAATTGATACTGCACCGTCCTCATGAAGAGATCCCGCCAACAGCCCTGCGCCAAGGATGCATTCGTACATGTCCTCCTCGGTCGCAGCTGCAGATAACGCACTCATAAAGTTTTCAAGCAATCTGAAATCATCAGATCGGTCGATACATTTTTTGGTCGAAAACCACTGCCGGCGGGCGGTTTCAGCTTTGCTGACCAGATCAGATCGGGTATCAGGCAGTACAAATCCCAGGTCCGTAATCGCTCGGATGTAGCCCTTGAGCTCACTTAGATGCTGATCTGCCTCAGCGGTGGTATCACAGCCTTCCATGTCCTTGATCACACCGAGCACGGCGGCCATCACCATTTCACTGTGTTCGCTCATCAAGACTCTCCCCTAATCGTACTGTCCGCAGATCGTTGCTGACGATTGCCCCTTAACGATAGTAACCGTAAGCGACGTTTCACAAGCTATCGGATGACAACTTGTCGAAATGAGAGAACGCGCCAGCACCATGAAGCTTGTCCTACGCCCAGCTCAGCTTCGTGCAATGGCTTGCATTTTTTTTCGTCCAGATACCGTGGAGGGAATCAATCAACTCCTAGGCCATCATGATGCAACTAATCGCCACTTCCCTCTTCCAGGACGCGACACCGGTGACCACCCCAGTGAAGGAGCCTTCATTTGACGAAAAAGTGGTCAACGCTGTGGAGGTGATTAAGAGCCTGATCCGCGCAGGCAAGCGGGTCGTTGCGGCTACATCCTTTGGAAAAGATAGTTCTGTGGTTTTGGCCCTCACCCTTAGAGCAATGGAAGAGCTCAAAGCTGAAGGTGTAGAAGTACCTGAGCTTCACGTTTTGAATTCTGACACGCTCATCGAAAACCCGGTGGTTCATGCATTCAGCAAGCAGGAAATTCGATCCCTGAAGGCCTACGCCGAGAGAAAAGGCCTTCCTGTGCGCATGTGGGTGTGTAGTCCCAACCTCAGTGAAAACTGGTTAATTTCACTGATCGGCGGCCGAACTGTTGCATCGATGCCTGGCAACTCGGCCAAGTGCACTATTCAAATGAAAAAGTCACCGATGGATCGCACCAAACGGCAAATAAAATCGATCATCAAGCAAGAGTTGGGGTCTGCTTTTTCAGATGACTCGATCGTAACCTTGATCGGTACCCGCCGTGACGAATCGGCGGTTCGCGGTCGCAACATGGCCTCCCGCGGCGAGAGCGCAATAGTCCCCGTGAACACAGCAAAAGAGGGGGAAAAGGCCAGCTGGATTTTGAGCCCGATCGCTGACTTCACCACCATGGATGTCTTCACATTTCTTGGGCGGGTTACGAACGGCCGAATCGAAACTTACTCGGATTTCTGCCAGCTGACTCAGGTGTATCGCGACTCTTCAGGCGACTGTATGGTCAACATTTTCATGCGAGACGGCGCGGCAGAACGTAAAACGTCGTGCGGTGCAAGGCATGGGTGTTGGATGTGCTTGCGGGTGAGCTCTGACAAAAGCATGGAAAACATGCTTGCTCAGGAGGACGGAAAATACTCTTGGATGGCGCCCCTTTCCTCCTTTCGAAATTATCTCAAGGCACGGCACTACGACCCAAGTGCTAGAAACTGGCTTGCACGTTCCGTCAACGCTGATGACGGCACAATCAAAATTGCGGCGAACGCGTATGCCCCAGATTTCTGCCTCGAGCTTCTACGCTATGCCCTGACCATTGATGCCAACGAGATTGAATGGGCGATGCAAAATCAAACGTCGCCCCGGTTCAACTTGCTTGGTATGAAAGAGGTTCTCGCGATTGATCTTCTGTGGGCTCGTCATAGCTACCAGCGCCCATTCACAGCCCTAGCTGAGTACAAGGCCATCTTCGAAAATGGGAAGCGCTACAGCATCCCAGAGGAGTACACAGAGTTTCTGCGTTCCGATCTGGACATCTCCCGTTCCGTCGAGCTGCCTTTCGTTGACTCTGAATTCCACGGAATATTTGAAGGCCTTCGCTCTGTTGACGATGAGCTTTCTTGCCAGTCCGTCATTTCTAAAAAAGGTGTTTACTACACCAACGTCAACGAAACAAATGAGTTCGAGCTCGATGATGAATCAGTGCATTTTGTGGACAACGCTAATCTAGTGTCATTTTCGCTGCTCGCCTGACCAACACTGCTCGTCTTTTGTTTTCAGCATCATCCTATTTTTTTTTAAGAGTCGCATTTACCTCGGCGACAGATCAGAGGCCATCATGAAAGCATATCTGGATCTCCTAACCGACGTGATCACCAATGGTGTGGTCAAAGGTGATCGAACTGGTACGGGCACGAAGGCGGTCTTCGCTCGACAGTTCCGCCACAATCTTGCCGACGGCTTCCCATTGCTCACGACCAAAAAGCTCCATTTCAAAAGCATTGCCAACGAGTTGATTTGGATGCTCAGTGGCAGTACCAATGTGAAATGGCTCAAAGAAAACGGCGTCAGCATCTGGGATGAGTGGGCGACGGAGGATGGTGATCTGGGCCCGGTATACGGTAAGCAGTGGACTGCTTGGCCAACGAAGGATGGCCGTACCATCAACCAGATTGACTATATGGTTGAAACCCTCAAGACAAATCCGAATAGCCGACGAATCCTCTTCCATGGGTGGAATGTCGAGTACCTTCCTGATGAGCGCCAAAGCCCGCAGGAAAACGCGCGCAATGGGCTACAGGCTCTTCCGCCCTGTCATCTCCTCTACCAGGCCTTTGTGCATGAGCGGCACCTGTCCATGCAGCTCTACATCCGCAGTTCCGACGTGTTCCTTGGTTTGCCCTACAACACGGCTGCGCTGGCGCTACTGACGCATATGCTCGCCCAACAGTGCGATCTGATCCCTCATGAGATTATCGTGACGACTGGTGACACTCATGCTTACTCCAACCATATGGAGCAGATCCAGGAGCAGTTGAGCAGGACACCAAAGAAACTTCCCCAGCTTAAAATCCTGAAGCGTCCTGAGTCTATCTACGACTATAAGTTCGAGGACTTTGAGGTGGTCGGGTATGAGCCGTATCCGAGCATTAAGGCCCCTGTGGCAATTTGATGGCAAAATACTGAGCGGTTTATATTTTATGAAATTGCAAGGGAATGTGGCGATGGATGAGCTGAAGGTAGAGGACAAGACGAAGTATTTGCTTGAAGTCCTAAAAAGGATTGATGGCTATGTCATGTCCACGAATGCCAAGTGTGCAATCATAATTTCTTACGCGGCGGCAGTAATTGCTTGGGTTTCGGTAAATCTCAATAAACTTGTCTCAGACGCCCAGTCACCACCGTTGCTAATCTTGATAACTATCGGAATTGTTGGTGTGATCGGCTCGTCCATCATTTGTCTTTGGATGGCTGTAAAGGTCATTTTGCCAATCACCACGAGCTCGGTCGAAAAGGATGTTGGTGAGTCAGTGATTTTTTATGGTGATATAGCCTCGACCCAGAAGGGGGCCGGAGGTTACGAAAACAAGGTGACGTCCTTGGCTTCCGATACCTTCCTGCAAGATTTGTCACAGCAGGTATTCACGCTGGCAAAGATAGCAAATATTAAATTTGGGATTCTGAAAAGACTCACGCTTGTTTTGTTGTACGGGAATTTTATTTCGATTGCCGTGCTCATGATTGGACTGCTAATGAATTCGCTCGTTCAGAGGTGCGCATTGTGAGTACTGCGTCAAAAGATGCCTTCCGCAGCATCATCAATAAAGCTCGTTCGAAGCCAATGATGAAGTCTAGTCACGTCGTCATGGACGGCATCGTGATGAATGAGAGTCGGAGCCTACCCAGGGTTGGAGAGGTGCATGAGCACGCTTTGCAGACTCGTATCCGACCGCAGTTTGGTAAGGGGGATATCAACCGGACTGTAATTGGTTGTCATCCGGATTTTAAGCATCTGGAGGGGACGGCTGATGTTGAATACCATCACGTCTGCTCTTTGTTCTTGGATATTAAGAACTCCACGCGGTTGTCCTTCATTTACACGCTGGAGGAGGTGTCATGGATCAAAAATTCCATACTCAAGGCCGCGTCGGAGGTTGTTCGTAGCCTTGATGGATATGTCCATCGATTCATGGGGGATGCAGTCCTCGCCTTCTTCGGGAACCATACCGACACAGAGGATGACACGATCGCTAACGCTTTAAATTGCGCTGCGGTGCTAGAGTCGCTAATGGTGGGGACTATTATTCCTGTCCTCGTCGAGGAGGGGTATGAAGCCAGAGATCTCGGGTTCCGGATCGGGTTAGATTATGGTTCAAATCAGGAGGTTTTGTGGGCCTCCTACGGCTACAGCGAAGTCTGCGAGGTAACGCCGACGTCATTCTATGTGGACGTGGCCGCTAAGCTCCAAGCAATGGCTCGAAAAAATTGCGCGATGTTAGGTGATAACTTACTTTCGAAAATTGATTTTCCGACTGCCTTTGTCGACAAAAAAGTTAGGATGGAGAATGGTGAGTCGGTCGAAGTAAATTACCTGGATAAGATTTATACCGATAGAGATGGCAATAAAAAATTCTATAAAGTGAGAGAGCTGAACAATCGAAAGTATCGTGATCTCTTGCCTTTTGATCCTTCAGAAAAGGCGACTTTTGATGGTTCTCGAGCAGTAGGTCAGCCTCATATTTCTTACAAGTGCTATGTAGATTTAAACGGTCAGCTTGAGGAATATCGCTCGGTCTCTCGATTTCTCCCTAAGTTTTCCAGTCTTCAGTTTCGGCTGGTAATCCAGCGGGGTGCTGAAGCCGCGCTACGCTTTCCCTTGGTAGCTTCATTTACCAAGTATAACCATGGGCATGAGGCTGCAACTGAAACATCTGCAGGAATTTATCCAAAGGGCACGTACAATTTTCTGATGAAGAGTCAGCCTGGTCTAAATTCCTTCTATGCCGGAGAGCGTTTCGATCTACCAGAATCCACCAAATATAGAGGATTGCATTGCATGGAAGTCGAGGTGAAGGATTCGTTAGGGGTCGTAGTCTTTCGAGATACTATCGGCGTATACATTTGTTGAAAGTTTTTAGCTTTGAAGCGACTACCCTGCCTGATGGAGAGATAAAATGACGAGGCCAAATGCACGTGTGCGATCGCTGATACAGACTCGAGATTTTTTAATTGACCTATCAGGTAATAATTTAGTTCCGGAATCCGTGCGTCTTAGCGCTTTTCAGTTATTAAGGCAATATCCCACTCCAAGTGAAATTTTGATAGCCGAAAAGTTTTACGAC
Organism: Pseudomonas sp. G(2018); assembly: GCF_005502415.1. Taxonomy (NCBI): domain Bacteria; kingdom Pseudomonadati; phylum Pseudomonadota; class Gammaproteobacteria; order Pseudomonadales; family Pseudomonadaceae; genus Pseudomonas; species Pseudomonas sp. G(2018). The sequence continues at coordinate 18,685 of NZ_SCOO01000028.1, forward strand.
GGCAAAGCTTCGACCCCGGTCGAGCGCTGAGTCTGTCGCAGGTGAGGCATTCGGCAGGTTGCTGACCCTTCTTACCGATTTTTGCTAACGGTAGTAGAAAGAAATGGCGTCGCTTTCGCTTGCGAAAGGGTATCGCATTAGTGCGTAGTTCACGCTAGTGTAAACTCACGATAGAATTTACTCAGGGTGGTTAAAAGGATCTCTTGATCGCACCCAATTCAGCCGCATAGCTGAAAACGAGCTAGTTCGTCCATGACGAATAGATAGCGACCCATTCCATCGCCCTAGAGCTAATCAGAGGGGACTCGCTACTGGAGAAATTCGTCATGCTGATAGAATCGTACTAGCTACTCATAACATCCCCCTGAGAATTGGCATGAATCCAGAACTAACTGAAGAAGAGATGCGCCGGGCGCTTTTCGGTGCTGGCGAGCAGGTTGCGCAGGGCAGTGCGTCTCCAGTGCAAAAGCCTCTTCCGGATACCGTGATCACGCAGTCGGCAAAGGTGGCAAAGAAAAAGAAGGTCGCGAAAGCATATACACCTAGGCTGAGAGTCATGCTTCGAGTGGGGAATGAATTTGAAGGCAAAACGCACGAGATGTTCCATGAGGCTGATACGTTGAGTACCCTCCTAGCTGAGCAGCAAGCGACTAGGGTGGCTAGGAAAAAATTCCGGTTTGTGGAAGTGGTTTCGATCAAGTCGATGTAGGTGGATTTTCACGAGGCTGGCGGGCTAGGTGTTCAAATGAATTCATTTGGTGGCTAACCCGAACGGCATTTCTGGACAGGCCCCGGCCTGAAGTCACTGGCGGTAAATGGCCGATAGCCGTAAGTAAAGAAATATTGTCTTTATGGCTATATTTAGCACTTAAAGGAAACATTTCTTTTCCTTACTGCTGGCATTTTTGGACAAAGATGAAGCGCGGGACAACAATCGCACGTGCGACCATGAACCGTCACCGTTCAGCTTTGACCAACGCGCCTCGTATTCTCACCGGCAGAAACGCCCCAAAGGCCTAGGATATTGAGAGACGGTTTTATCCACCCTTTTTACCCAGCCTCCAGCACACTTTTTTTTCGTCGCCGAACCCTGCCTTCAAGCAAATTATGAATTTTTGCATAATTGCGCATAAAACCAACGATCTAGATTTTTCTGCTAATTACGAGGCGTGAATGGCAAAATTAATCTAAAAGACCTAGCCGTTAAACTATTCTGGTATTCGCCTTTTTGCTATTGCTTCACGTATTCAACCAATGCTCTGGCTACAGCAGCTTGTTTGGCCTATTTCATTGCCCTTCATGGCGGGCAGCAGTCGGTTAACAGCAGACGGTCGTGATCGGCAGAGAACGGCCAGGAGCGGACGGTGGACACAGTGATGACAAATGGGTAGCGTCATCGATGCTGCCTTCGAATCTTGAGGGCAGCAGGGCTTGCCGTCACCCGTGTCGTGTTTCTCTCTGGGCGATGTCGCGTTTGCCGCGACCACCTCTAGAGCTTATCCGACACGCCATCGCGATAAGAAACGCGACAGGGCATGTCGCCTAATAGTAGTTAGCCACCCCAACAGCCTACATTGCCCGGGACCTTAATAAGAATCTTTAAGGGAAAGTAACAAAATGGCCTTTACCGAACCTAACTTACACTCTCGAAACCTTAAGTTCATCTCAATGATGTTCATCGTGTATTGGGCATTAGGGCTCGCGCCCGCCGGTGATTCTATTCGACTGATATTTATTAATTACGAAATCACAAATCCAGCCGCACTCACCTGGATTGCCCACACTATCCTTTTATACTTCGCTTGGCGCTTTTATCTGAGCTCAAGAAATATGATCAAGCATGGTGTTATTAAAACAATTAACACCAGCCTAGGCGGAAAGCAAGAGTCCTTGCTCTACAAACTACTAGAGAAACGCGCTAGACAAGACTATGTAAATAACCAAAAAGACAGATTTCAGAAAGAACGAGATGATTATGCGCTAGAAAAAGGCATAAACACATACAACAACATTGACTTTGCCACCGTCCCACAAGAGTTGAAGTACGAATACGGGCAATTATGCTTGAGCTATCAAGCTTACTACAGGGAGCCGCGCTTGCCAGGAAATGACTTCAGAGGCTACACAATAAAATACAGATGGTTTCACTGGCTATGGTTTAAGGCCTGGAAAATAATTGAATTTCTAATAGGGAAAGAAGAAACTCCCGACTATTTAATACCATGGGTTCTTTTCTTGTTCGCGCTCCTAACGAGCGCTTTCAATGTTTTAGGGGTTACTGCCCGAAGTATACCGTGGTAGCGGCGACTAACAATGCGCTCAAACCGTTCGCTTCGCTCACTGGGACCGGCTAAAGCCGGCCCCTTAGCTTAATCGTTATGTGAGTATCCAAGAAATTAGATTACTCCCAGAAAAGGAATTCCATGATCAGCCTTAAGCAAAACTGCACCACCATCAACTTCAACAATATGGAGAAGACAAAAGAGAACTTCACTTTTCTCATGTACGGAACCATCGAAAAAGACAGAATCGATCAGGAGATTCAGCGTAACCAAGAAATGGTTGACGGCGGGTATGTTACAACCAACCAAATTCAGGATCAGCTTGATTATTTAAAGAGGCTTAAAGCTGACCCGAACTATCAAAACGGAAGCTTGCCTCGGGGAATTGAAAAAATAATTCTTCAGATTATGGAAAGCTATACATTTTGGCATTCCATAAATGAAGTTGATGCAGAATTTTTTCTAACTCAAGATAACTACATCCATAACCTAATAAATGTGAGCATTACATTTATGGTTAGCTGTGAACTAGCGAAGCTATTCAATAACAAGTCAGGCGACTTTTCATTGAATAATATTTGGAATCATGACGTCGATGAAATCAAAAAAGCCAAAATAGCAAGCGAAGATGAAATTGATTATATAACTGAACAATTTGCTCGAAATGAATCTACCAGAAACCAAGCAATAAAACGCTTCTTGGATTTTCGCAATAAGTCAGTTGCACACAATGAAAATAATACAGGCATGCAATGGTCAGATTTCGTAAGCACTATTAATTTTGTTAGCAGAGTCTGGGGTATTATCGATGAATATTACAGCCCGAACTGCTTTCCAAGGCCAATTCAACTATCAGATCAGCTCTATACACCACTGCAGCCGCATTTTACATTGCCACAGATTAAGCAAATGAAGGAGGCAAGATTAAAGCTCATGGGAGATATGTTCAAAGCCGCTTCAACTAATCTAGTAACCGGAGCTCAGGACAACATCAAACCATTTGGTGACTTAAAAATTACGGTAAAGATCGAATCAACAACGAAAGTAATTGGTTAGCAGCGCGCACACTGCAACATCACATAACAAGCCGCTCAACCACGCTCACTTCGTTCGTTGGACTCGCAAAAGCTGCGCTTTTGCTCGCCGGTTAGCCTAATCGTTAGGCGCCTCGTAACAGATGCCGCAAGGAGGCTCACTGTGAACAGATGGAACATCCCGGACTGGCTCGAACAAGAGGTGTTGGCGCGAGATACTGCCTGTGTTTACTGCGGCGTGGTTTTTTTGCTTCCGGCCCAAACTCGCGGCACCACGCCCTCTTGGGAACACATCATCAACGACGCCAGAATCGTTACCCGCGAAAACATCGCCAGGTGCTGCATGTCCTGCAATGCGAGCAAAGGAGCCAAGGAGCTAAAGGTGTGGCTTCAGTCAAAGTACTGCAGGCGTAAAGGCATACACGAAGAATCTGTTACTCAGCTTGTGCGAAATGCACTATCAAGTCCCGAAATCGATGCGAGCGCCTAACCCTTCAATCGAGAGGACGTTATGAATGTCTGCAAAGGGTCAATTTCGGTCAGTCGCGACAGGCAGAAATCGACCCAGGCTGTGTGAAAACGTTTTAGAGCGAGTTTGGCAGTCAGAACCGCAACGAAAATCGCGCGCCTACGCAAATTTCAGGTCTACTGACTAACCAAACGCTGCCAGATTTTATGTAGCAACGCAGACTTCAAAACGATACATGCGTTTTCACACAGCCTGGACCCATTGCGGACGCTGACTAACGTTGTGATTGAGAGGCTGGCCGGAAGCTGGCGAAGCCAGCTTTTGGACAGTCCCACTCGAAGCGTTTGTTAGGCAAGGCAAACAGTTTATTTACAACTGAATTGAACTTCGGCACCAGCATACGAAGAGTAGGGGTTATATGGTTTCGCAGCGGAGCTTTGTACAGAAAGCACCTTACCTTGTTTTTTACAAAACGCAGCAGCCTCTTTTAGTATCTCTACCTTCACTGAGCTACCGTTATAGGCCATCGCATCCTCCTTTTCATAAACGTAGTTGCCTCCGCCAAGGTCAACGATTCCAGAGTTCGTCGCGCAGCCGGACAACGCGAGCAGAACAACTGTAGAGATAACGATTCGCATATTTCTCCCTCAAAAATTTAATGGCCTAACTTTAAGTAGACGACACATCTGGTGTAACCACTGGTTCATCTATAATTTTCAAACAGATCTGCGTATGACTGCCAGAGCGCTGAATAGCACTGCCAGTCGGTGGCCCCGCTCGAAACCTTCAATTGAATGCTGGTTTTTTCTCCCATCGATAGGGGCTTCATGAGAATATCGTTAGCAAGGTCGAAGTAGTTCAGAAGCTTGTCATCAGTTGCATTTCTAGGAGTGGGATAGCGGCCAGACCACACAAGAGCTGCCTCGTAGAAAGCCATAAGGCGCTTACGCTCGTCATCCATTTCAACGCCCAGAACTTCATGCAGTTTCACGAAGGAATGTGTCTCGACCTTTTGCGGTAGTGTGCCTCGTCTGACAAGAACGGCTTTGATAATGACTTCGAGAGAAAGCCCGCAAAGCATGTGATAGACGGACCAGCATGCTACCCCCATGCGGTAGCCAGGTGCGTAGCCCAATTCCTCTGCGATGGCCGCGTCTTGCGACCCCATGGAGTGCCACAAAACGCCGGCAGACGCCTTCAAGTCAGCTGCGCGGTTTCGCCAGTGATTAGGGTGGCTTCTGTCTTCTGTGAGGCTTGGGCGGCTCGCGAGCCAGCCTTCGTAATCTTCTTCCATGTACGCAGCCCTGATCATAAGATTGCTCAGAATCTCACGGCGCGGGCGCGTGGGCAATGCGCCATCACCTAGGTAAGCGCCCCCACTCTCCCGCCGTATCCCCGAATCGGGGTGCGGGGGAAACTACCGGCACGTATTGTCCCCTTCCATCTGGCCATTGATCTCCATCCAGCACAGACACCAGCCGGTCACACGCTGTCGGCTGCGTCACCGCGCTAAGGTCGTCGAAGCGGAGTCTGAGTTTTAGGCGGAAGAGCCAGCAGACGCTGGCTGGGTACGACCGTCGGCTTTTGGCCGTTTTCTGCCTCTCGCAACGGGCAGAAAACGGCCCAGAGTGTGTAAAAACACTTCGCCAAAATTGAAGTGTGCGCGTCTACGTTAAATCTGAAATTTGTCGGCATGTCAGCAGATGTGGATTTTGCGTAGAAGCGCGATTTTCAGTCCGGTTTTGAGTACCTGTCGCGCTGAAAAACGTTTTTACACAGCCTCGGCCATGAGCGGTCATTCGCGATAGACCGCTTCCGGTGGATAACAGTAAGCGTCCGCCCTTCGCGCTGTTGTGGTTTCTGCTTTCTCATGCCCATGTACCCAACGCTATATCAGTTTGAGCTCCGACGAACATCTCACCCAACACACCCTGCGCCCCTGGCGCCCCAAGCTTTTATTAGCCACCAGCGGCCAACGCTTCTTCATCCCCTTCAGGCGGAGGTTCACCAGGCAGCCCTTCGTCCTGATCTCGCAAAGCGATACTTGCAAGGCAGCGCTCTATGAAGTGGAGTTCCTCATCCAGTTCGGCGGCACGTTTTTCCAACGCCTCCAATGCGGCCTGCCGCTCCTGCTGCACCGTCGGCGGTGCCTTGGCAAAACTTGGCATTTTCTTTCGGTTCCACTCAATCTTGGCGTTGAGTTCCGCTAGGAATTTCTGCCCGGACTTCTTCTTTCTCGCCGTAAACAGCTGGCACTCCAGCAGACGAATTGCATCATAGATCCTGACAATTTCCTTGCTGGTCTTTGAGTGGACGAAATTCAGGCTTCCCTCGTCGAAGGCATGATGTTCCTGGTTTTGCCCTCGCCAGTTCACAAGGTCATTCTTGATAAAATCAAAGTGTGTCAGGTCATAGTTGATGTGAGGCTCGATGAGGGTAAACGTCTTCTCAAGACTGATCTGAAGGAACATATTGTTCTTCACGCTCAGCTTTCCAAACTGAGCAGTTATAGAAAGGCCCTTCTCGATACAAAACTCAAGCACCATAGACTCGAACCAGATACGGCAATACACCAACGCCTGGCGCACGTCGTAAACTGATAGTGCCATATGGACTTTCTTCTGAAAGCCCGCTGAATAATCAATGACCACAATGCCTTTATTTGTGTAGGTCAAGACATTGCTGGCAATGTTATCGGCTTGGGTATGGCGATCGGCAATGATGCAAAATCGCTCCCAGAAGAGGCGATCATGAGTCGTCACCACCATTTGGACTCGACTCAGATAAGGGTCATCAAAAAAAAGATCAATGATGTTCGACCGGTGATCACTGTCAATGGCATTGACCACGTCATCGAACACAATCAGTGGATAATTATTTTTTTGAGCCATCGCGAGCAATAACGACAGCCCCAGAGCTCTCAGGTGCCCCTCGCTTAGCACTGCAAAGGCGTCGAGAGTGGAACCATTGACATCAGTTATTTTGATTCTGTAGGCGTTGCCATCTTTCTCGAAGTTTAGCGACTGGATCTGCTCATGCTCCTCATCATGATTATTGATCGACCTGTAGTATTCAGCAGCTTTAGCTTCGATGCCTGTAATTCGTGACTTTTCCAGTCCTAACTTAAAGTCCTGCAGATCACGATAAAGATTGGCGTACTCAGCCTCTAGATGGTGCAGCAGGTGGTTGAAGTGACTGTTATCAGTGGCATCGTTCAGCAGCGCCTCTCTTTTCCTTGAGAGATCCTCCATTTTATCGTTGACGACCTCGAAGCTGTTTTCAAGCGCCCTTTTTTGATTGAAGAGCTGTTCGAGCGTTTCGCGTACCTGCTTCAATCCGGCAGCTTCGCTTTCAAGACGCGTGGCTTGTGCTTCTGCCTGAGTCACTTCCTCATGCTTGATATGGCAAGCATGAAGATAAGCCTCTATAGCCGAGGACTGACTCATATGCACCGTGACGAACAGCCCAAGGACGCTCGCACCGACCTCGGCCCGGTCAGTTGCCGAATGAAAATTGCCGAGTTCAGTGCTCAGCGCATCCATAGGCACATCGCACGGCACGCCTGCTTGCGAGTTTGATTTTACGGTGGCTACGGCTGTGGCGACTGCCGCCGCTAGGCGCGCTATGCGGGTTTCGTTTCGGCGTTTTGATTGTCTGAGTTGCTCCAAGGTGCTCAGCTCTTGAAGTTCATGCCGTGCACGCTCAAATGGATTCTCAGCAACTCGATCCAGCGGAGTCAGACAGGCCGGACAGGTATCACCTGAGCTATCAGGCTCAATCGCTTGCAGGGCGAGATAAATTGCCTGGTAATTGACGTCGCTGGCCCGCTTAATGAATTCGGCTTCGATTGAGGCTTTCCGGGACAGCAGGCGCTCGGCGATGGCTCGGATACGCGTAGCTTGCCGGAGGGTAAAAACTACCGGCGCTTGAGCGACACGCAGCCGCTCCGCTTTTCGTATCCTGGACTCAGTCAGCTTCGACAGTCTGCGCGTCCTGAATGGCACGTCGTAATCTTGATCAGTCCGCAACCCCAACAGCTGGCACACCTTCGCTACACATGACTTGAGATCAGCACCGTGCGTTCGCCGCTGAAAGGCGAATTTTGATCGGTTGTGCTCCAAGTCTGCGAGTTCATCTGCTCGATCAGCACGCCTGTAGTCCTTGAGCACAAAACTTTCAGGGCGAACAAAGCGCGAGATGACCTCTTGTAGCTCCTCTAAACCGAACAACGTGGCCACGACATCGCCCTCGGCACTGCCCGTGTCCTTGGAGCCCAGCAGCGAAAATTCCTGAAGCCGGTTGCGGTCGATGAAGCAGCTAGACCATGTCAGACTTTGTGTGACTTTGGCTTTATTCGTACCCATGAGCGTTAGCACGGGCCGGTTGGAACCGCGCGCGATGTACTGCTTGATCTTGGTCTTACGTCGGAGCGCCTCTTTGATCGTTCCGGTTGCGCCAATTTCCAGCGCCTCGCATAAAGATGACTTACCCCCGCCATTTGGGGCGAAGAAGATATTCTTGAGCTTGCTGAAGCGAAGCGTAGTTCCTTTATCATCAGCGCCAAACTCGCCGAATCCCCGGAAATTTTTTACCCGCAGATAGTCGATTGGACTTAGGGCAGAGGGCGCGACCGCATCCAGTTCCGGCCTGTTGTCGAGCACTTTTTTGAAGCGCGCAGCTGCACGCTGGTAATCACGGCCTAGCAATGCGTCAGCCGCTGTCGAGATATGGTTTTTGATGTGGTCAGAGTAGCGCCCCTTACCCTGATAGGCCTTGTACATACACCAGAGCAGCACGAGATAGGCGTCCGAGCGCCCTTCAAGATTCTGTCTGGCGAAACTCAAAAGGTACTGACTCATCGGGCCTCCTCCATGATGCGAGCCAGCGTAGCCGGACTGAAACCAGAAAGCCATCATCGGGAGCTTAGTGCCAAGGACGCCCAGTTACCTTGCCACTGCGCGTCTCGCCTGAAGCAGTTGTTTTGCCTGATTCACCTCCGTGTGTCTTGCCGCCAAGGCGTATGCTTCCGGGCATCACGCCTTGCGTGATTAAACAGGTTGCCACTTATGCGATAGCAACTAATCGATCTCACTCGCCCGCTGTCGGCAGGCGCGTGAACACGTCCTTCAAATAAGCATATGGATCATGCCCATTCAGTCGCAGACTGGATCAAACCCATGATCGCCGCTGCCTGTTTACCGCTGCGCAGCGATCCGGCGAAGAGCCAACTCTTACGCCCCAGAGCTATGGATGGCCTTGGGTATCGGACTTTGCAGTCTGTCGGTGGCCATTGCGCTCAAGGCTGTTGGTGGTTGCCGGCACGGGCAGGCCATAACTGAATGATCTTCATATGAACGCAGGAAGTGATCAACGTGCGTTTAAGGATGGTTGCTGTTGTATGTGCTGACCGGCCGTTTCTTGCCAATTTCGCAGAAAAAAAATTAGGTGAAACAGCTCTGTATCGAATGTCTTCATCGTGTCGAAAACAGGCAGTGGTGACAAAGCCCACTATGGGCCGGAGGCAGAGATTGCCCCGAGGTATCTTTCGGCGAAAAGCGGACCCAGGTGCCGCAACCGGCCAAAAAAGTCATTTTGATATCGGGAGAGATGAGACGAACAGACCCGCACGACAGCCGCTCGGATCGTACAGCTGCATTCCCATCGCGACTGTTTTGAAGGAACTGTGCGGCGAAGGATTCGAGTCTTTCAAACATCTACCCCCACCGAGGAAGTCAGACGAAATACTCTATAGCCGTTATCATGCAGCCCATCTTCGCCCGGACCTATATGGCCGATTTTTCATTTTTTACTGCGCAATTTATCTGCGTCGAATTTAGGGAATAGTCCATGACGGATCAAAAGGGTGCCAAACAGACCGCCGGCAGTCTCGCTGAACAGGCGCTCCACCAGGCCCGTGCCCGTTATGTGCCAAACGAGGCATCCGCCAGCGCAGAACCTGTGCCTCTGAAGAAAAAGTCGGGACGTAAAGCCGTCGTCAACCCAACCAGCAGCACCCTGCAGGATATGCAGAAAACCCTCTGGGCCACCGCTGACAAGCTGCGCGCCAACATGGACGCCGCCGAGTATAAGCACATCGTCCTCGGCCTGATCTTCCTCAAGTATATTTCCGACAGCTTCGCCGGCCGCCGCGCCGAGCTGGAACGTCGTTTTGCCGATGCCGGCGATGACTACTACCTGGGCAGTGAGGACGCCGAACTGCTGGCCAGCGAGCTGGAAGAGCGCGACTACTACAAAGAAGTGAATGTGTTCTGGGTACCGGAAGTGGCGCGCTGGGAGTCGCTGCGCGCCGCCGCCAAACAGGTCGACATCGGCAAACGCATCGACGAGGCCTTGGCCGCCATCGAAGTGGAAAACCCGCGCCTGAAAAACATCCTCGACAAGCGCTACGCCCGTGCTCAGCTACCCGACGGCAAGCTCGGCGAACTGGTCGATCTGATTTCCGTCATTGGCTTTGGTGGCGATGCTAACCAGGCCCGCGACCTGCTCGGCCAGGTCTATGAATACTTCCTCGGCCAGTTCGCCAGCGCCGAAGGCAAGAAAGGCGGGCAGTTCTACACCCCAGCCAGCATCGTCAAGACCCTGGTCGCGGTGCTCAACCCGCACCATGGCCAGGTCTACGATCCCTGCTGTGGCTCCGGCGGAATGTTTGTGCAGTCGGAAAAATTCATCGAAGCCCATGGCGGTAAGCTCGGCGATGTGTCGATCTACGGCCAGGAGTCCAACCCGACCACCTGGCGCTTGGCCGCGATGAACCTGGCGATTCGTGGTATCGACTTCAACCTCGGCCGTGAACCGGCTGACACCTTTATCCGTAACCAACACAGCGATCTGCGCGCCGATTTCGTCCTAGCCAACCCGCCGTTCAATATCAGCGACTGGTGGCACGGCAGCCTCGAAGGCGACCCGCGCTGGGTCTACGGCACACCGCCGCAAGGCAATGCCAACTACGCCTGGCTGCAGCACATGCTGTTTCACCTCAAGTCCAGCGGCCGCGCCGGCATCGTCCTGGCCAACGGTTCTATGAGCTCCAGCCAGAACACTGAAGGCGATATTCGCCGCGCCATGGTCGAAGCGGATGTGGTGGAAGTGATGGTCGCGTTGCCCGGCCAGTTATTCTTCAACACGCAGATCCCGGCCTGCTTGTGGTTTTTGACGAAACAGAAAGCCGCCCGCCCATGCGAAGTGCTGTTTATCGACGCCCGTAAACTGGGTACGAATGTCAGTCGCGTGCAGATCGAGCTGCTCGACAGCGACATCGATCGAATTGCGCAAACCGTCGCCAACTGGCGCGGGGTTCCGCTGGATGTCGGCGGTGAGATTGCCGAATACTCTGACGTCCCTGGCTTCTGCCGCAGCGTACTCCTCGCAGAAATAGCCGAGCACGGCCATGTGTTGACTCCGGGGCGTTATGTTGGTGCCGAAGCGATCGAGGATGATGATGAAGCCTTTGCCGACAAGATGCAGAACCTCACGGCTCTGTTAGGGGAGCAGTTGGCCAAGGGCGCAGAGCTCGACCAGTTGATCCGGCAGAAACTGGGGGAGCTGGGCTATGAGTTCTGAGTGGCGAAAAATGACGTTTGGCGATTTCGTTGCTATCCAACGTGGCCATGATCTACCAGATCAAGATCGAAAGTCAGGTTCAGTCCCTATTCTCGGCTCATTCGGCATCACGGGCTATCACGATACTGTCAAAGCCAAGGGCCCCGGCGTGACAATTGGTCGAAGTGGCGCATCGTTTGGCGTGGCGGCATACTCGGATCAGGATTACTGGCCGTTGAATACTGCGCTGTACGTCACCGACTTTAAGGGAAACCATCCGAAGTTTGTCTTCTACTTTATGAAGGCATTCGATTTTTCGGGGTTTAACTCTGGTAGCGCCCAACCATCTCTAAATAGAAATAACCTGTACCCAGTAGCTATTCGTGTACCTTTGCCGAGCGAGCAAAGGGCGATGGCTGAGATGCTCGGTGCCCTTGACGATCGCATCACCCTGCTTCGCGAAACCAACGCCACCCTGGAAGCCATCGCCCAGGTGTTGTTCAAGTCCTGGTTCGTCAATTTCGACCCGGTGCGTGCCAAAGCGGAAGGGCTCGAACCAGAAGGCATGGACGCGGCCACCGCCGCGCTGTTTCCCGACAGTTTAGAAGAGTCCGAGCTAGGGTTGGTGCCGAAGGGCTGGGCTACACGACCTATCTACGATATGGCTTCTTACATCAATGGAGCAGCTTACAAAGCATTTGAGCCCAATGCGGAGCGTCGCGGTCTTCCAATCATCAAGATTGCGGAGCTGAAGGCTGGAGTTACCTCGCAAACGGCTTTTTCAGACATTGTCATGCCGGATAAGTACGTAATTAAAACAGGGGACATACTTTTCTCGTGGTCTGGTAATCCAGATACATCCATTGACACTTTCGTCTGGGGGCATGATCCGGCATTGCTCAATCAGCACATTTTTCGTGTTTTGCCACATATTCCCAGTGAGCGCTCATTTGTTCTCCAAACGCTCAGGAACCTAAAGCCAGTATTTGCTGAACTCGCGCGGAACAAACAGACAACAGGGCTTGGTCATGTAACCGTGGCCGACCTGAAACGACTCCATGTTGTTAATCCACCGGCATCGGTGATTGAGCAGTTCAATAATTTTGCCGAAACTATTCATCAGATGATTTTTGGTAATGAACAACAAGCCCAAACCCTCGCTCAGCTCCGTGACACTCTGCTACCGCGGCTGATCTCCGGCCAGCTGCGCCTGCCGGAATCGAAAGCCTCCATCGAAAATATGTTGTCGGAGGCTGTCTGATATGGCTCTGAACCTGCGTCAACGTTTCATCGAGCGCCTGCAGAACCTGCCAGATACCCAGCAGACCGCTCGCGAAATGGCACAATGGATATTCGAGCAGTTTCCTGCCGAATGTGCGGTCAAGAAAGCGGGCAGTGCCAGTTACATCCAGACTGACAATGACTTGGTACAGCAACTGGTGGCGGAAATTTCTGGTTCACGCCCGCGCTGGCAGCAGATGCACCCTCAACTGAAAACGACGGAAGGAAGGCCACGTCACTATTACTGGTCGGACATGGATGCCAACGATGAGGTGGCGGCAGCCGAAGGAGTAACACTCGTACCGTCAGACCTGCCTGAACCCTCGCCGTTGCGTGAGCATGCGCTCTATCCGATTCTGGCGGAATACCTGCTGACTGATGAGCAGCGGGTGTACGCCATGCGGATCAACGAAAAACGTTCATCCAACCGTGCTGGCAGCGGTGGCAACGAATGGTTGCATCCGGACCTGGTAGGCCTAGAAGACCTGACTACCGACTGGACGCTAGACTTGCGTGACTGCGTCCGCGTGTCGGGCGAGCGTCGAGCTCGACTGTGGTCGTTCGAGGTCAAGCTGCTGCTCAATCGCTCCAATGCACGCAAGAGTTTTTTCCAGGCCGTGTCCAACTCCTCCTGGGCACATTTCGGCTACCTGGTGGCAGCCACGGTGGAGGGCGACGGTACGCTCAAAGAGTTACGCATGCTGGCAGCAGCTCATGGTATTGGTGTGATTCAGCTCGACGTACAGAGCCCCACGGAAAGCCAGATTCTGATCCCAGCTCGCGAACGCAGCGAAATCGATTGGGATATGTGTAACCGACTGACTGAAGAGAATGGCGACTTCACCGAGTTCATCGGCAGAATACGTCGCTTCCACCAGACCGGCGAAGTGTCGGCCAGAGAGTGGGTGGCCAGCGAATGATGACACTCAAGTTAATGCATGATGGATTGGCAGGCGGTCCTGAGCCCAAAACTGGCTGGTGAGTTGAACACAGGAAGTGAAGCGGAATGACCGAAGACCAATTAGAAAAGGAAACCCTCGGCTGGCTGACGGAGGTGGGCTATACCCACCTGTATGGGCCGGATATCGCTCATGATGGAGAATGTCCTGAGCGCGATCATTATCGTCGAGTGGTCTTGGTTGAGCGCCTGCGTAGCGCCATAGCCAAGCTCAATCCCAAGGTACCACTGGCCGCGCGCGAAGATGCGCTTAAGCAGGTACTCGAGCTGGGCCTGCCCGTACAGCTATCGGCCAACCGCCTGTTCCATCGTCTATTGGTCAGCGGTGTTCCGGTGCTGTACCAAAAAGACGGCGAAACGCGGGGAGACTTCGTTCGCTTGATCGATTGGGTCGAGGTGAAAGCTAACGATTGGATGGCCATCAATCAGTTCAGCATCTTGGGGCCGAAACACACCCGACGTCCGGACATTGTCCTATTCGTCAACGGCCTGCCGCTGGTGTTGCTGGAGCTGAAGAACCCGGCCGATGTGAAGGCCGACCTAGGGAAAGCCTTCGACCAAATCCAGACCTATAAAGAACAGATCCCGGATCTGTTCCAATACAACGAAATCCTGGTGATTTCCGATGGCAGCGAAGCCCGCATGGGCTCGTTGTCGGCTGATGCCGAACGCTTCATGAACTGGCGCACCATCGACGGCGAGGATCTCGATCCGTTGGGTCAATTCAACGAACTGGAGACCCTAGTGCGCGGTGCTTTGGCGCCGAAGATGCTGCTAGATTACCTGCGCTACTTCGTGTTGTTCGAGGATGACGGTCGCTTGGTAAAGAAGATTGCCGGCTATCACCAGTTCCACGCCGTGCGCGCCGCCATTCAACAGGTGGTTAGCGCTTCGCGTCCCGGTGGGACGCATAAGGGAGGGGTTGTCTGGCACACCCAGGGGTCGGGCAAGAGCATAACCATGACCTGTTTCGCTGCCCGTGTGATGCAGGAAGTGGCGATGGAGAATCCGACCATCGTCGTGATCACAGATCGCAACGACCTGGATGGCCAGTTGTTCGGGGTCTTCTCGCTATCCCAGGATCTGTTGCGCGAACAACCCGTCCAGGTGGAGTCACGGGGTGACTTGCGCAGCAAACTGGCGAACCGGCCGAGTGGCGGCATCGTCTTCGCCACAATCCAGAAGTTCATGCCGGGGGTGGATGAAGACACCTTTCCGGTGCTGTCCGAGCGCGCGAACATCGTGGTCATCGCCGATGAAGCGCACCGTACCCAGTATGGCTTTGGCGCGGAGCTGAAAACCTCGGAGGGTACACAGTCCGGCGAGAGCCAAACCCGTTACCAGGTGGGCTATGCCCAGCACCTGCGCGATGCACTGCCGAACGCCACTTTTGTGGCTTTTACCGGCACTCCGGTGTCCAGCGAAGACCGCGATACCCGTTCGGTGTTTGGTGAATACATTCACGTCTATGACATGCAGCAGGCCACCGAAGACGGTGCGACCGTCGCCATCTATTACGAATCACGGCTGGCCAAGTTGTCCTTGAAAGACAGCGAGCTATCCACGATCGACGATCAGGTCGATGAACTGGCCGAAGATGAAGAGGACGACCACCAGTCGCGGCTGAAAAGCCGTTGGGCCGCACTGGAAAAGGTGGTCGGGGCCGAGCCGCGGATTCAAAGCGTGGCGGCCGACCTGGTCACACACTTTGAGGAGCGTAATCAGGGGCTGGTAAGCATGGGGCAGATGCCCGGCAAGGCCATGGTGGTGGCCATGAGCCGGGAGATCTGTGTGCACCTGTACAACGAGATCATTGCCCTGCGCCCGGAGTGGCACGACGAAGATCCGGAGAAAGGCGCGATCAAAGTCATCATGACCGGCAGCGCTTCGGACAAGGCTTTGTTGCGACAGCACATCTATTCTGGCCAGCTTAAAAAGCGCCTAGAAAAACGCTTCAAGGATCCGCTCGATCCGCTCAAGCTGGTGATCGTCCGTGACATGTGGCTGACCGGCTTCGATGCGCCCTGCGTCCATACCCTGTACGTGGACAAGCCCATGAAGGGCCATAACCTGATGCAGGCCATTGCTCGAGTCAACCGCGTGTTCAAGGACAAGCAGGGCGGCCTGGTAGTGGACTACATTGGTATCGCCAATGAGCTGAAAGCCGCGCTCAAGGAGTACACCGGCAGCAAGGGCAAAGGCCGACCGACCGTGGATGCTCATGAAGTCTACTCAGTGTTGGAGGAGAAACTCGACGTTTTGCGCAGCCTGCTGCATGGCTTCGACTACAACGATTTTCTCACTGGCGGGCACAAGCTGCTAGCCGGGGCCGCCAACCATGTATTGGGCTTGGAAGATGGTAAGAAGCGCTTTGCGGACACCGCGCTGGCCATGAGCAAGGCCTTCACCCTGTGCTGTACCTTGGATGAAGCCAAAGCCGTCCGCGAGGAAGTGGCATTTTTCCAGGCGATCAAGGTGATATTGATCAAACGTGAAGTCAGCCAGCAGAAAAAAACCGATGAAGAACGCGAGTTGGTCATTCGCCAAATCATCGGCAATGCCGTGGTCTCTGGCGACGTGGTGGACATCTTCGAGGCGGTGGGCCTGGAAAAGCCCAATATCGGCCTGCTCGACGACACATTTCTCGCCGAGGTACGCAATCTTCCAGAAAAGAACTTGGCGGTCGAGCTGTTGGAGCGTTTGCTCGAAGGCGAAATCAAGAGCCGTTACAGCACTAACCTGGCCCAGGAAAAGAAATTCTCCGAGTTACTGGCCAATGTGATCAAACGCTATCAAAACCGCTCCATCGAAACCGCCCAGGTCATCGAAGAGCTGATCGAAATGGCCAAGAAATTCGCCGCTGCCAGCCAACGTGGCGATGCTCTAGGGCTCAATGATGACGAGCTGGCATTTTACGATGCCTTGGCCAACAACGAGGCTTCGGTGCGGGAGCTAGGCGACGAGATCCTGGCCAAAATTGCCCATGAACTGACCGCTAGCCTGCGAGCCAACGTGAGTGTCGATTGGAGCAGCCGTGAAAGCGTGCGGGCCAAGCTGCGCATCTTGGTGCGGCGAATTCTGCGCAAGTACAAGTATCCGCCGGATCAAGCAGAGGAAGCGGCCCAGCTGATACTCAATCAAGCAGAGACGCTTTGTGAGGCGTGGCTATATGCGGCTTAAGCTCCGCGAGCCTGTCAGCGAGACAGATTTACGGACCATAGCCAATGAATACAGAGATCTTGGCCTGTCGCATAAACGGAAAGGCTATGGCAAAAAATTCTCCGAGTAATCTAAAAAAAAAACGTGGCCGGCCTCGGTTAGAGACGCTGTTCGCTCGGTATGAAATACAGATCATAAGCTGGGATTTTAGCTGGTCGTTCTACCTATCCAGGCCTACGGACCGGTGGCAAGGGAAGAGCCACTTTAAGGAGATGGCCACCTTGACCTTGGAGGGGCGTGTTACTGATCCAGAGGAATTCAAATATCCAGAAGCACGTTTGCGTTTGGTCGCCGATCCATGGCTGGATACCTTGGTAGAGCAACCAGCGGCCATCGGCTCGCTACACATCAATGACAAACAGTTGACGGGCTATGTGTGTATTCCCAGCCATCAAATGCCCATGCTGGTGAGCGCAGCAAATCGATTGTTATTTATCGAGCTCAATGGAACACCGTTGCGGTATCGCAAAGCTCTAATCAGAGATCTCCATTTGAGCACGGCTCCTGAATAACTGACTCCCTCCGAATTTGGTTCCACCTATCCAGGCCGATTCCATCGCTGCGACGATTATAGAGCTGCTTGGTACGGGTCAACGATGGGAAACCATCGATTCCACAATCGGTAGAGCCGCACGAAAGAGTCTGCGATCAATTCAGCGATACTCAGGGCCTGGCGGTAGAAGTGACGCTGGATCACACTCCAAGCTTTCAGCTATCTGAAATAGCTTTTCTACGGTGATATTCACCTCACCACGCTCGATGCGACCAACGTAGCTGCGATCAATCCTGCAGACCAAGGCGAAGACGTCTTGGGATAGCCCCTTGGCTTTCCTTTGCGCTCGTATTTTTAGACCCAACTCTTTTGCCAGATCTCTCATAACTGCCTCGTACCCTACGAGGCGAAACTATCCTTGGTTTGCGGACTAGTCGGCCACGGACTATAATCCGTATTTTGTTCTAGCATTTCTGTGGGGCCTGCATGAAACCGGATTTATTCACTTTCGACAGGCATCTATTTGACCTGCTTCGCCACTCCAAACTGCAATTCACAACCCGTGAGCTTCGCGATGCCTATGCTCAAATACTCGTTCCCGGCACCTTCAGTCTCAGTGATCTGAGGAGGTATGTTTACGAGCACATTCGAAAGATGGTTCGGGTACATTGGGCTGTGAAGGATGCGGAGCGTCGCCCGCGCGACCAGGTCTACCACTTACTTGCGTTCCCCGACCATCTCAATCTCCACCTTGTAGAGGACGGGTTTGAGGCTATATACGATTCCGCTGCCACGGATGAGCAACGGCTCTCTATCGCTACCTCTTCCACTGATCCGTTGGAAGTTGCGAAATTGCACCCCACTTGACCACCCATTTGCATTCCATTTGACCAGGCGTTTGCATCCGACCTGACCACATAATTGCATTGGTTGTGACCAATGAAATCTATCCGTGCCCCTTCCCACCTTGCTGAATTGCGCCGGTTGCCACCGACGCGGCAGCAGCTAAAAGAAGATGCACCAAACAGACTCGACAAAGACTGCACTGATTCCGCTTGGCTAGGCGTTGATGTTGGTCTGGCCGATGTCATCACCGAAGATCACGAGAATGTTGGATTTTTCGGCTGCCCCGGCAATTGCAAAGATCGCCATGACCGAGGTCGTCACCAGGGCGAGTTTCGATAACCACTTGCGTATAGGGGTCATCTGGCTTGCTCCTTTGCTCGCTGGGGTTTGGGGAGCAACGGAACAGAAAGCGCACGTAAGCCCTACCATCTTCTCTCAGCACCATAATCTAGGCTCACTTCAACTTCCTCCTTGATTCCGTACTTAACTACGGAGATAGAGTCGACTCGTGGGTAGAAAACCCGAGAGGAGGCTGTTATGAAATACCTAAGACTACTGCTGATAGTTGGTTCGACTCTGCTGTCATCCATCCTATGGGCCGAGGGCGGGAGCGATCGTGCGATTGAGCGGGCCGCTTCTATGCACGACAAGGCGGCCTTGGTGGTGAAGATTGAGCAACGAGGGGCCACGGCGGCTAGCCGTGTCGAAGAGCAGCCCGCCTGTTCACCTGCAAGGTAGGACATGAGCGACCGCTGCACGCTCCGCTCGACCAGACTCAGCGTGAGTCTGTCCTGATAAGGCGCGAGCGTAAATGTCAGATTACCCATCTGTGGCCTCTGCAAGTGCTCCTTTGGCCATTCAGCGGCGCTCATTGAGCGCCGCTTTTTTTTAAGCTCCAGCCGACAAACAGGGGCGCCTTACGGAACTGCTGATCGTAGGTCAGCGCGGCTCTTTGTTCCTATGCAGCGAAACGATCAGCGGACAGGAAACAGTCCCGTGGCTCGCACAACAGTCGTGAACCAGTTGCTCCAAAACTGACTCGATCCGTCGCAGATCCGCGAGCTTGCCACGCACGTCCTCGAGCTTCTGCTCGGCGAGCACGCGCGCTTCATCACAGTGAGCGCCGTCATCCAACCTCAACAGCCCGGCCACTTCTTCGAGGCTAAAGCCCAGCCGTTGCGCGGATTTTACGAATTTCACCCGTGAGACATCCGCCTCGCCGTAGCGGCGAATGCTGCCGTAGGGCTTGTCCGGTTCGGGCAACAGCGCCTTGCGTTGATAGAACCGGATGGTTTCCACGTTGACCCCGGCCGCTTTGGCGAAAGCGCCGATGGTCAGGCTTTCCAAATTGTTTTTCATACCGCTTGACTCCGTACATGACTACGGGATTAACCTTAAACCATCGATCAAATGCTCGAAAGGAGAAATGCATGTCTGAACCATCAAACGGGCGCGCCCCTCTTGTCGCTGGGGTGCTTGCAGCGATTCTCGCCTCGACTTGCTGTCTTGGGCCCTTGGTACTGATCGCCGTGGGATTCAGCGGGGCCTGGATCGGCAACCTGACCGTGCTGGAACCTTACCGACCGGTCTTTATCGGCGGGGCGTTGATCGCGCTGTTTTTTGCCTACCGGCGCATTTTTCGACCACCACAAGCTTGTAAGCCGGGCGAAGCCTGCGCCGTGCCCCAGGTACGCACCACCTACAAGCTGCTCTTCTGGGTGGTTGCGGCATTGACGCTGATCGCGCTCAGCTTCCCTTACATCCTTCCCTTGTTCTACTGATCAGGAGTTCACCATGAGAAAACTGCTTGCATCCTTAGCCCTCGCCACTCTCGTCGCCACACCTGTTTGGGCGGCCATCCAGACCGTTACCCTGTCGGTGCCCGGCATGACCTGTGCTGCCTGCCCGATTACGGTGAAGAAGGCGCTGACCAAGGTCGATGGCGTGACCAAGGCTGAAGTGAATTTCGAGAACCGCGAAGCCGTCGTCACCTTCGACGATACCAAGACTAATGCCCCGGCGCTGACCAAGGCGACCGAGGACGCCGGCTATCCGTCCAGCGTCAAGCAATAGGAGGGAGTTCTGATGGCAAATCCTCTCAATCTGTTCACTCGTCTCGGTGACAAAGCCGGATCCGTCGGCGTGCTGATTTCTGCAATGGGCTGCGCCATGTGTTTTCCCGCCCTTGCTAGCCTGGGGGCCGCGATCGGACTGGGCTTTTTGAGCCAGTGGGAAGGCCTGTTCATCACCACGCTGCTGCCCCTGTTTGCTGGACTGGCTCTGCTCGTTAATGCCCTTGGCTGGCTCAATCATCGGCAGTGGCGACGGACTGCGCTCGGCCTGATCGGTCCTGCCCTGGTGCTGGCAGCGGTATTTTTTATGCGAGCGTACGGCTGGCGGAGCGGCTGGCTGCTCTATATCGGCCTAGCCGTCATGTTTGGGGTGTCGATATGGGATCTGGTGTCGCCCGCTCAGCGCCGTTGCGGGCCTGATTCCTGTCCGACTCCGCAGAAACAGTGATACCGAAAAGTGATCCATTTGAAGGAGTAACGCTATGACTGAATTGCAAATCGTTGGCATGACCTGCGCATCCTGTGTCGAGCATGTGAAAGAGGCCTTGGAGAAGATCCCCGGCGTGCATCGGGCGGATGTTTCCTACGCCAGCGGGAAGGCCGAGCTGAAGGTCGACGAGAGCGTAAGCCGTGAACAAATGCAGGCCGCCGTCGAGGCCCTGGGGTATCGAGCGGCGTTCGAAGATGCCACGGCACCAGTCCGTCCCGTCCTGCTCGACAAGGCACGGGGCTGGCTGAGCGGTAGCACTGACGCCGGGAAAGAGGGTGACAGGCTCCACGTCGCGGTCATCGGCAGCGGTGGCGCCGCCATGGCGGCCGCGCTCAAGGCGGTGGAAGGCGGTGCGCGCGTCACCCTGATCGAGCGCGGCATCATCGGCGGCACCTGCGTCAACGTGGGCTGCGTGCCCTCCAAGATCATGATTCGCGCCGCGCATGTGGCCCATCTGCGCCGCGAGAGTCCGTTCGATGGCGGATTGTCCGCCACGACGCCGACGGTCCTGCGCGAACGGCTGCTCGCGCAGCAACAAGACCGTGTCAACGAACTGCGCCACGCCAAATACGAAGGCATTCTGGAGAGCACCCCAGCCATCAGCGTGCTGCGTGGCACCGCGCGTTTCCAGGACGGCCACACGCTCAGCGTGGAACTGGCCGAGGGTGGCGAGCGCATCGTAGCCTTCGACCGCTGCCTGGTTGCCACCGGCGCAAGCGCGGCCGTTCCGCCGATTCCAGGGCTGAAAGACACGCCGTACTGGACCTCAGACCAGGCACTGGCGAGCGACACAATCCCTAAGCGGCTCGCCGTGATCGGCGCCTCCGTAGTGGCGGTGGAACTGGCGCAGGCTTTCGCCCGGCTGGGTAGCGAGGTCACGATCCTGGCACGCAGTGCGATGTTCTTCCACGAAGACCCGGCCATCGGCGTGGCGGTGACGGAGGCCTTCCGTATGGAGGGCATCGAAGTGCTGGAGCAAACGCAAGCCAGCCAGGTGTCCCACACCAACGGCGAGTTCGTACTGACCACCAACCATGGTGAGTTACGTGCTGACCAACTGCTCATTGCCACCGGGCGCTTGCCGAACACCCAGGGCATGAATCTGGACGGCGCCGGCGTGAAGCTGGACGAGCGCGGTGGAATCCAGATCGATCAGGGCATGCGCACCAGCGCAGCGGATATCTATGCGGCCGGTGACTGCACCGACCAGCCACAGTTCGTCTATGTGGCGGCGGCGGCTGGCACCCGTGCGGCAATCAACATGACCGGCGGCGAGGCAACGCTCAATCTCGACGTCATGCCGGCCGTGGTGTTCACCGATCCGCAAGTGGCCACCGTAGGTTACAGCGAAGCCGAAGCGCGCCGCGCCGGCCTCGAAACCGACAGCCGCACCTTGACCCTGGACAACGTGCCACGCGCGCTGGCCAACTTCGATACGCGGGGTTTCATCAAGTTGGTCGCCGAAGTGGGCTCCGGCCGACTACTGGGCGTGCAGGCTGTGGCCCCGGAAGCGGGCGAACTGATCCAGACGGCGGTGCTCGCCATCCGCAACCGTATGACAGTGCAGGAACTGGCTGACCAGTTGTTCCCCTACCTGACGATGGTCGAGGGTCTGAAACTCGCCGCACAGACCTTTAACAAGGACGTCAAACAATTGTCCTGCTGCGCAGGGTAATGAGAGAGCGAGGTTGAAACATGAGCAACACGGCAGACGATCTCGGTAGGTGCGACAGCCTACGCAAGACATGGCAGATGATCAGCTTCTGGGGACTGCCTGCCGTCGTGTCCAGGCTGCTACTGGCTCTGGGTGCAACACCGTTACTCATCTGGCTACCTGAGCGCCTGGCTGGAAGGAAATATCTGAGCGCCCCAGTTTGCGGTGAAGACCGGGAGTGTCGGTAATGAATGTCTACAGCATATCCAGATTGGCCAAGGAGGCGGGCGTCAGCGTCCATATAGTCCGCGATTATGTGCTGCGCGGCTTGCTGCATCCCGCGCGACGCACGGAAAGCGGTTACGGCATTTTTGATGAGCAGTCCCTGGCGCGGCTGTGCTTTGTGCGTGCCGCCTTCGAGTCCGGTATCGGGCTCGACGAATTGGCGCGGCTCTGTCGAGCGCTCGATGCAGACGATAGTACCGATGTGATCGGGTGTATAGACCGCTTGCTAGGGCAAATCGCGACACGGTTGGCAGCTTTAGCCGCAGTGAAAACGGAGTTGGTCGGGCTGACCCATCGCGCCGTCGAAGGTCACGCCCATGCGTAATACCAACCAATCCGAATCAATCAAGATACCCCGCTGGCGCGCCTACACGTGGGGTGTGCTTGCCGCGCTCACTTGCCCCTGCCATTTGCCGGTGCTGGCATTGCTGCTTTCGGGGACTGCGGCCGGGGCCTTCGTCAGCGAACATTGGAGCCTCGCTGCGCTCGTGCTGGCGGTTCTCTTCATCCTTTTCCTGAGAGCGGCATTACGGGCCTTTCGAGTGCGGCAGTGACCATCTCAGACACTGCGCAGTCTTCGCTGCCGAGTTGCGGCAGGCTTGGGAGCGTTGGGAATTTTTGCTGCACCACCAACCGCAGGTCGATCTGCGCACAGGTTCGATCACAGGTGCGCAAGCGTTACTAGGTTTTCTTGGACGATGGAGGAACCCCATCATGAACGCAAACGACACCCCCACCATCAGCTGCTGCGAATGTTGCAAGGAAATTTCCCTTGACGCCGCGCTTACGCCGGAAGGTACCGAGTACGTCGTGCACTTCTGTGGCCTGGAGTGCTATCAGCGTTTCATGTCTCGCGCGGATAAGAGAGCGGCATCCGAGGCTGATCCCCCCGGCACACCAAAGGTAAGTACCCGTCACGACAACTAATTCGCGTTGCCTCTGGAAAGTGGCTCTGGTTAATTGCAGAAAGCGTGAGCCCATTGAAATTAAATGCAAGCTCGCTCGTAGCTAATGTGAGCCCGGGGGCTTCGTCAGTCGCGGTTAATCTGAGCTGGAAATGGTATCGATTGCGAACCCGGCCGATTTCAAACGCGAGCCGTTACACCAATCTGACGATGGTCGAGGGCCTGAAGCTCGCCGCGCAAACCTTCACCAAGGATGTGACACAGCTATCCTGCTGCGCCGGATAAACAGCAATGAAATAGGACAGGAACCATGGAAACCACGCTGTACATCACCAAAATCGTTGAAAGCCTCTCGTCTGCCAATAGCACAGATGATTTCGCGGACCTCTTCGTTGCTCTTCTTCGCCAGATTGCCTTGGGAAGGCCAGTTTCACGAGAGACACTTGGAGCCGCGCTCGGTTGGTCTACCGAAAGAGTCGCGGCGGCACTTGACCAGATACCCGGCGCTGAGAACGACGAGGAGGGGAACATCGTCGGCTATGGCTTGACGCTGCGCAAGACGCCTCATGCCTTCGAAATCGATGGCCGACGCCTCTACACCTGGTGTGCGCTGGACTCCTTGATGTTCCCCGCGGTAATTGGCAAGGAGGCGCTCGTGCTTTCGCGCTGCCCCGCGACAGGGGCGCCAGTGTCGCTCATCGTGACACCGGATCAAGTCAGCCATATTGAGCCTGCGGAAGCAGTGGTATCGCTGCTGCTGCCGGATGAATCGTCCGACATCCGCTGCTCCTTTTGCTGCCATGTGCATTTTTTCGCTTCTGCCGCTGTGGCCGACAAGTGGATGTCGCAACACGGCGAGACGGTGATTGTTGTGAGTGTTGAGGAAGCATTTCGTCTGGGGCACGCGATCGGTTGCAAATTGTTAGGTCCTGCCGGACCAGCCCCATCGTGAATGTCTACACCATATGCAGATTGGCCGAGGACGCGCGTGTCAGCGTCCACATAGTCCGCGATTATGTGCTGCGTGGCTTGCTGCATCCCGCGCAGCGCACGGAAAGCGGTTACGGTATTTTCGATGCACAGTCGCTGGCTCGGCTGCGCTTCGTGCGCACGGCCTTTGAGGCTGGCATCGATCTGAGGGAGTTGGCGCGGTGGTGTCAGGCGCTAGACGGTGGGGGCGGCGACATCGATGAGTGTCGGGCGCATCTGCGTTCGTTGATCGCGGCGCGACGCGAAACCCTGGTGGCACTGGACCGGCAACTGGCGGCCGGGCTTCCTCACGCTGAACAGGAAAGCCGCCATGCGTAGCCCTGCCAGTTCGCGCCCAGCACACCGCTGGCGGGCTTACGCCTAAGGAGTGCTGGCCGTGCTCACCTGTCCTTGTCATCTGCCGGTGCTCTTCATTGTGTTGGCTGGCACGACCGCCGGCGCTTTCCTCTGCGCACATTGGGGCATCGTCGCAGTGGCGCTGATCACCGTATTCAGCGTTTCTGTTGTGTTGACCTGGCGTGCTGTACGTCCAGAGGACTCATGAACGTCGAGGCTTCTTCGGCGCATACCGCACTGGTCTTGTGTGGGGGTGGCGCACGAGGTGCGATGCAAGTTGGCTTCTATCAAGCAATCATCGAACTGGGATTGTCGTTCGATCTGGTGGTAGGGAGTTCGGTAGGGGCTTTGAACGGCACCCTGATCGCAGCCGGCATGCCGCCGGCTGAGCTGGCGCAGCTATGGCGAGGCCTGCGAAAACCTGATGTCGTTTCCTGGAACTGGCGGGGATTACTAGGCGAAACAGGTGGTTTTTATACATTCGCCCCGCTACGACGCCTTCTCCATGAGGTGCTGCTCATCAGGTGCTTTGAGGAGCTCAAGCATCCGCTGGTCATCACGACCACCAATCTGCAGACCGGTCAGCCTTGCTATCACGAAGGGCACGGTGACCTGATCGAACCGATAATTGCCAGTATGAGCTTGCCCGGTGCTTTCCCGCCGATTTGGATCGCGGGGAATCAGCATGTGGATGGCGGTGTAGCCGATAACGTGCCGTTCGATAAGGCACTGGATCGCGGTGCTCACGAGATACTGATGATCTCATGCACCTGTTGTCCACGGGATTCGACTGCGCTGGTTTCGCCGCTGAAGATACTGCTACGCAGCTTCATGATTGCCCTAGACACCAAATACCTGTGCAGTTTGCAACAGCACAGGACGCGAGGAATCGGCATACAGCTTGTACGCCCGCACTTTCAGCAACCAGTCGGGTTGCTCGACTTTAATCAAACCGATGCATTGATCGAAGTGGGATACAGAGAAACACTTGCGGCATTCCGCAATCTACGCTCGAACCGTGTGCCTCCCGCATCGCCACTCCCTTAAAGAGTACCGTGCGTATCCAACAGCTGGAAAAGCACTCGGAGACCCTTGAGGGCCAACTGAAAGAGGAGCACCAGGCATCTCAGCAGGCCCAGCAACAGCTATAACAGGCTCAAGTTGAGAATGCACGACTGCTACAGGCCAAGCAGGATCTGGACACTCGCCTAGCGGATCGTGACGAGCAGATCCGCTCACTGGAGGAAAAACACCAGCATGCTCGTGATTCACTCGAGCACTTCCGGCGCACAAGCAAGGATCAGCGTGAGCAGGAGCAGCGCCGGCACGAAGCGCAGGTTCAGCAGCTGCAAATGGAGGCGCGGCAGCTGCAGCAGACGTTGATCGTCAAACAAGATGACATCACCCAGTTCAACCGAGATAACGAGCGCCTGCTCACTGAAGCCCGACTACTGCTGAAGGGACAGGCGACTCAGCAAGATCGGTTGGAGCGACAGACTGGCGAGCTTGCAGTGCTGAAACGTCAGCGGGCCCAATCACAAACAGCCAGGAACACCCTACAGGGGAGCGCCTCGACGCTTTGCAGTCGGAGAGCGCCGAGCTACACAAAACCGTTTCGACGCAGAGCCAACGCGCACAAAGCTTACAGATAAGCCTTGCCGAGGCTACGACAGCCGTTGAAACTGCTGCGCCAATACGGTCATGACGTTAGGTGAATGCGAGTGGTTGAGGCGGCGACAGAACATCATTATTACTGGTGCGACCGGTACCGGGAAGACCTGGCTAGCATGTGCCTTTGGAAACCAAGCCTGCCGGCTTGGGTCACACACGGTTTACCGTACGGCGACGAAGCTGTTCGAGGAAATATCCCTGTCGTACGCGGACCACTCGCTCCCGAAACTTCGCCGGCAACTGATCCGGGCAGAACTCTTGATCATTGATGACCTTGGAATCGGCGGGATCGATGCACAGCTTGGCCCCTTTCTCCTCGATGTCATTGATCAGCAGTCACAAAACGGCTCCTTGCTCATTACCAGCCAGTACCCAAAAGAGAAGTGGTACGACTTGTTCGCTGACCCAACGATAGCGGACGCGATTCTTGACCGTATCGTCCACAAATCTCACGTCATTCAACTTAAGGGCGAGTCGATGCGTAAGGTCAAAAGTCGTAAGCGGTGATGTTCCTGATACGGTGACGGCTAGATATGAGACACGACATCGAGTGGCTGGGTGGTCAAACGCAATGCAACTGGTCAAGTCGAGTGCAAACGCCTGGTCAGATGCTATGCAACCGGTTGTTTTACCTAAATTAATTGCGCTTATTGAGGCAGCACCCACCAGGATTGACATCCTGAGTTTTGGCCTTAATAGTGCGTTACCGCCCTCCTGGAGACCGTCCGGAGGCGACATCTACCAGCGCCGAGTGTCGCTATGCCTAACCCTGTTCTTTCCGAGCTGCTCGTTCAAGTTACTGATCTCGTAGAGCGCGGAGGACTTCTACTCTCGGCAGAGTGGAGTCGTCCAGGTGGGCCGCATGGTCACGGGGACAAAGCAGACGTTGATGCCGAAATCGAACGCATTTTACGGCACGAACTACTCAGTTTGTTCGCCTGTGATTTCTGGAGTGAAGAGACGGGGTATGCCCTAACAGGACATGCTTGGTGCTGGGTTGTATGCGCAAGTGACTCCCGAAGGCATTCCTGATTCCGTTGATTGGGCAGAGGGCATGCCCTATCTGATTCGCAATGGTCGTGCTGCGTACTCGTATGTCGCAGATGAAGAGCTATCGAGCGAGAGCACGGTAATGGTCAGCGCCGCAGCTGTGGACAAGGCGGAGCTCAATCGAGAGCTGTGTGCTCCAGGAGACTTCCATCCAATGCCCTCCATTGCTTACAGGTTGGCAAGAGTCGCTGCGGGAGATGGGATTTGCGGCATTTCTCTTTACGCAGTTTCGGCTCATGAAGTTGTGGCCGGACATGCTCTATTGAGAGGTGCAGGAGGTGTTTTTTTAGATGAAAACGGAGCAGATATACGCTACGTGACAGACGCGGAAATGAGGACTGTTTCGCAACGCTGCTTCGGTGGATCACCTTCAGCGTGCCGCGAATTGCTGACCCATGACTGGGATCGAATCATCACCGACCTCTAATATTCCAGGTCGCAAACCCGAGCAGGAATTATCAGAATGGATCAGGCCCCGGCTCCACACCTGTGAACGTAATCTCCAATGGTTCACCATCGCGTTGCCATGCCAGTTGGTAGATCAGCCATTGGTATTCTCCCTCGCGGCGATCCGCCACAAGCAACAAGGTCCATCCCGCCCTCAGCAATCGATTGGCGTTTTCTTCGCTACGAGTGCTGATCAATCTCTTCGTCTGGTCGATGCCCACGATAAATGATCCTTCATCGGCCATGGTCAGGAAGATCGATTTGAAGGATTCTGTGTTGGCTTTTTCAGTTGACGCCAACCCCGGCAGAGTGTGCTCTTCAGCCCACGTAAGGGCGCCGAATACAAACCCCTACTTGCTCCAACTGCTTTCATAACTCCCCACCGAACGAGCTCGAATCCCCATCGGTCATTGCGCGATCCTCAAATGTGCCCACTGACCTCAGATTACGCCGAGACAAATTCCTGTGCCAGCCCGCTCATCCACGGTTGGCAGATCAGTTCAGCTACTCGTGGTCAGGTCGGATGCAAACGCCTGGTCAAATGGAATGCAAATGGGTGGTCAAGTCGATGCAATTACACAGAAGTCATCCGAAACCCTCAAGATCATCTCGAGAAGCTGCTAAAGGAAATCCGCCTCGATTTCCTCTCATCAGTAGGAGAAGTAGAGCGTTACAAACAACTATTCGATGAAATGCCAGAATTAAGAAGTCGAATGCAGAAAAACTATGTTGAAGCTCGGGACCGCAGCTCACGCCTCTTAGGTCACCTACGTGCAGTCGAACGAACGCTAGAGACGTTTGCCTCAGCATGAGAGCTTTCTTGAGAACCTGGCAGTCCCAGTGCATTTCCTTGGCCTTAGAGCATTACAATCAATCGCCCCATTTTTTTTGCCAAGCGACTCCCGGCGCGGGAAAAACCAGAATGGCAGCCGAGCTTGCAAAACAATTGTTAGGCAAGGGGCTGATAGATTTGATCCTTTGCTTTGCTCCGTCATGCCAGGTCGTAGATGGTTTTGAAGTAACCTTCTCTAGCGTTTTAGGTCGGCGAATGGACGGGTTGATAGGCGCAATCGGATCGGCATGCACCTATCAAGCTATGGAGTACCAAAGTGAATCATTTTGGAGGCTTTTTGATGACTATCGCGTCTTCGTTGTCTTCGATGAGATCCATCATTGTGCAGGCCACGATGTTCTGTTGAGCAATGCGTGGGGCCAACAAATTCTTCAGCGCATACAGGACCGCGCCGCTTTCACGCTCGCACTTTCAGGCACGCCATGGCGCTCTGATCATAAAGCCATAGCCTTGGCACGTTACTCCACGCCGGAAGGAAATCTCATATGCGACTATCGATATGGGCTGAGGGAAGCGATCTCTGATAGTGTCTGCCGCTCGCCCCGTATCACCGTTCTGGATAACCAGATGGTTAGGCTCACAGAGGCGTTGGATAGTGAAAATACGGTCACGCTGTTTTCTAACATAGCGCAACTGCTGGGAGAGTCTCCGGTTACTTACGAGGATCTGCTTCGCCATAATGATATTTTACACCAGTTAATTGGACTTGGTTGTGAAAAGCTGGACGAGATTCGGGTTATGAAGCCGGATGCGGCAGGGTTAATCGTAGCCACGAGCATTACACATGCCGCACAGATCGCTAAGACACTCGAGGTCATGGGCCAGACTTGCACGGTTGTCACAAACAAAACTCCTGATGCTCAGCAGGTAATTAACGATTTCAGAAAAAGTGATGAAAGATGGATCGTAGCAGTTGGGATGATTAGCGAAGGAACTGATATTCCTAGACTTCAAGTGTGCTGTCATCTAAGTCGTATCCGTACAGAGCTTCACTATCGGCAGGTTCTTGGGCGCATTCTTAGACGCACTGGAAACGACGATAATCAAGCATGGCTTTTCGTGCTAGCAGAGCCGGCGCTTCAACGATTCTCTGAAAGAGTTGCCGATGATCTTCCGGACGACTATTCAGTCTTGCGACATGTTCAGACATCGGCTAATGACCAAGTTCTGACTGGGGTGCCATGTACTGATAACGACTGGGCTATTGATGCGCCTGGGGATTTTCTGTCAAGAATAGATCCTGTTATTGATATAGGTGTTGGCATTAATATTGCTGATGCTGAGTCGAAAATTACGCCTGCCTATCATCTCAGCTTTTCTGAGAATTATCGAAAGCAACTGCTTAGCGTTTACTGAATAATTCGGAGCAAGCAAGGGGGGATGAGCTGGTAACTAACTTTCCCGAGGTTTCCAACAGTACCTATAGCGCCCTGTACACGAATGGACACTTTCACGAAAAATAAGCGCCTAAATATTTACAGTTATTCGGGGTGGCGGTGACGTAAAGAACGCAGTTTGTATTACTGGTTTTTATAATCAATCAATCCACGATCTAAAAACTCTTGTAGTATTGTCTTGACGAATGTTGCAGCGTCGGGTAGGTCTTTATATTTTTTTGATTTTAAAAGATGTGGTAGTTCATTGAGCTCCTGTAATACCGCATCCGCAGCCTGCAGTGCATCTATGGCATTGTCGATGCTTTCCCACATATCCATCGATGCCCATGCTATCGCAACATACGGCCAAAGCGAGTTTGGATCTGCGTGACCAGTTTTCAGTGATATACGTTTCAAGAGTGCAAAAATTGCGCTTTCGGTCAGCATGTCACGGGTCGCACCCGAAGTCGACATGAACTCCCTGAGTGCAACTATCACTTCACGTGTGATAAACCGGTGTCTGAACATGGACATGCAAACGCGATGCTCGTTGAGCCCTGATACCGTTTTCAGGCGATAAAATTCCTTTGTTAGAGACGTGACCTTCAAAGGAGAAAGATCCGCGGTCAACAGCAACGCATCAAGATTCTTGATAATCCCTTTATTATTCAGAAGATTAATATACGAACATCTCGCGCGAAGATATCTGGAAAAACGAAGAGCATCAGTAGTCGTAAGAGGCAGTGTCCGAATGACAGGTTTATCTCTGCGACGTTTCATCGTAGGTAGCTGTACCTTTCTTGTTTTGAGAGGGTCGGTATTATCTGCAACGGAACACTCGACAAGCTCACTTGGTCGTAACCCGAATCGCTTGAGCATCCAAATGCTGAAAGTACGGCGCTCGTACAGATACTCTGAAAAAATATTCTGCTCAGGAGACTCTTGTCTATGGCAAGATCCGATATGATTCTCAAGAATAGAAATAGTAGAATCAGAAATAGGGAACTTTTCACTTTCAGGTACGGATTTCGGCGGCATGCATTCATGTTCGATATGGGAACGTCTCGTTTTATGATCGTTAGCTATTTTGATGTTTATTGCTGCACTACTACTAGCCTCACCAATTAGCATGAAGCCATCAGGTAGGGTGGTATTGGTTTGCACCCAATTGAGAAACATAAAGCACCTCTGTAAAATACCTCTGACCGTATTGTTATTACGGTTTCGTTTGCCAGTTTGATCTCGGGTTAAAAGCCTGTCTGTTAATTCGAACATGCTATCATTGGTAAGGTCCAAGAAATTTAGTTTGTTGTCGTGACAATATCTAACTAAAAATGAAATTTGAGAAGCATAAGTCCCTACCGTATTGCCCGTAGTGGTCTTAGCGATATGAGATAGCCATTCGTTCACCAAAAAACACGGCTTGCCATTGGGCCAAAACACCAACGAATAATGTTTTAATTTCATTGTAATCGACTTAATTACTGGTCCGCTCGAGTAGTTTCGATGCGTCTCGACATGGTTATAGTTTATAAAAATTTTCATGATTTTTGCGCTCTTACAATTTTGAGCTCTGGCTTGGACAATTCGTGGGATCTGAGCCTTTCCAATTGACAGTTTGCTTTTGCTATTAATCGGACTAATTTTTGTTCGTCGATCGTGTCGGTTAAATTCGACTGTTTGCGGAAAATTTCGAGCTGTTTTAATAGCCAAGAAAAATGTAAGTAACATTCATTTGCCATGAGATGTGCTATTTTCAGTTGTTGCAAGAGGGTGTGTGCTGATAAGTCAAAAGGGTTGTGGGGTTCGTTATTGAGTGCATTCAGCTTGGCATGTGCTGATTTCGTCAGTTCAATGAAGACTAGCCAGCCATTCTTCTCAAGAGTGGGAGTGATTATCCTATGGCAGTTATTTTTCAAACTGTTTAAAGAAATAGATGTAAACTCACCCTCTAAGGAAAATTTGCAAAAATTTCTCATGTTTGATAGGTGTGGCATAAACTTTGTATCGCATATTTTTCCTGAGGTTATTCGTTCTAGCCAGGATTTTCGATTTATAATATTTTGATTAGTTAATTTGGTCATGGTGCTCTCCAAAGATCACCGCTATCTCATACTGATCTATTGTATCGCCCGAATGAGATGAGACTAAAACCGGCTTTATACTAAAAGCGCCAGACGACTTTAAATCGGTCAGGTAGCGGAAATATTCTCTTTCTGGAACACTTTCAATATGGTCTACATTAAAGTTTTCACAAACTTTTCTATAAAGCGCGCTGAGTCCGGGGTTTTCTTTTTCGTTAATAAGTCCCGATTCCAATTTTATTAGTCGGTCATCAATATATTCTGCCTCAATTTGTGAGATTTCATCTCCCATGATATCAGTCACTATATACTCTGCAGTGTGTAGAGTAGAGGAATGACCGGCTATGAATCGTGCGGCTTCAAGGCTGCTCAGGCTGCCATGCCAATATAATGTGATAATAAATAGCTTGCGAAGTTCATGTGTGCGGGCGTACCAGCGACGACCATGCTCGTCAATTGGGGATTCCACAACGTCGCAAAAGATATCCAGGTAAATGTTGACTGAATTGGTGTTTGCATCTTTCTCAGGTAATCCCCACTGCAACCCTATGGGTAGATAAAAAAGTTTATCGCTGCTACTTGGTGTAATGCCGAAAATCCGGCCAGTCTCATTGCCTAGTTTTTGTAATAAACGTACTGTTCTCGCCGCTACTTCTGGAATAGGAGATTCTGCCTGCTGGTTGTGCCCTAATTTTCCAGATTTCCCCAGAGAATGCCGTAGCCAATAGCTAACTTCTGTTGAATCAAACAATGTGGCGGTAAAAATGCATTTTCTGGGAAGTTCTCTGACCTCCTGATAGCGAGATGGCTTCAAGAATGCGAGCAGGTATGCCGCAGCGCCCAAGAGCGCGTGCAATAATCGTTTCAGTGAGGTTGGTACATTCCTGTGGCCGTTTTTTGTATTTCGGTGGGTGATAGGTAACTCTTTGTATGCTTGGTAATGATCATCACTGAACTCAGCGCATGCTGCGTCTAGCGCTGCGTTAAGCTTATTGGAACGATAATAAAACGAGTCTTCCTTGTAACTGTTCGAGTTCCTGTATCGCTCTGAGCGCTCGGTGAAAGAAATACATACGTTTACGATATAGTCTCCGTACTGAAGTATCCATTTCATCGCTTTATCGAGTAAGTATAAGCCAGTGCCAATTGGCATCAAGTTATGATGAGACCGTGCTTTTGTACTGCTAACGAATGGCTGTGCGAGCTTTTGTATGTCAAGTGTCGAAGGGGCTCCTATAGAAGCTTGTACTTTTGATATATTAGCTAGTAGAAATGTTAAGCGTTGCATGTGAGATATATATGTATGATGTGATGCGTGATTTGTGAGGCATTCGGAGAGTAATGGGCAGTTTTGGCTAGGAAACAGAGTGTGCCTTTGGAAAGTCAGCAGCAAAGTTGGATGAATAAGAGTTGGCTCGAACTGCCTAAGAAAGGTGCTAAATCTATACGATCTATTAAGCACTGACTCAGGAATATGTGTGATCGACGCTAGCCAGGAGCGAGAAACTAGTTCGGTTTTTTCAGCACCATAAAAAGTTCTGTATCCATCATTAGTGCGGATCGCAGCTGTGATGTTTTCGATAATGGAGACAGGTAAATTGTTCAGAGCTATATTCTTAACCGCTTTGTCAGAAATATTCGCTAATCGGAAGAGATGACCAGCAATTTGGCCCGTTGCATCAAATATCTCTGCCCAACTATCACGTGAGAGCTGTTCAAAAAAATAGCTAATAATGTCCTCGTTTAGGTTTTCGAATCCTCTATCATCGAAAAAAAGCTCTTCATCGTTGTTTTTTATCCACCACATGAAGCGCATAGCCCAAGTGGTGCTTGATTTCCAAGTTTGAGGACCTTGTATTGTCTGTAACACACCTTGTCGTAGAGCGAAAGACCAAGCCTGAATCAGATTTAGTAAACGTTCGTTGACTGGTGAGAGGAGATTTGTCCCATCCGGAAGAAACAGATCAAAGTTAACGTCCATGGTATTTCTCCATTGGCCGTTGCTGAATCGTTCTTTTCCTCCGTTTTTCGTGATCCAAATAGGACTTCCCTGCTCGCCCTCGAGAAGCCAGTCAGCTTTCATTTGCTGAGATACCGATGGCCTTAGCGCATCGGCTCTAGATATAAGAGCCTCTAATATAGCTTCATCAGATGCGCTTGAAAGAATCTTGCTTTTGCTAGGCATGTCAATAGTTAATTCTAGTTTTATTCTGAAGCAATGCTAGCGCTTCAAAGTGCATTGTTTTGAAGTCAGTAAAACTATCTCCTTGGATCTTAGTCCGAATGGCGGAATCGACTGTCGACAGATCAGTATGGTCAAAAACATCTCTTATAAGATAAGCAAGGGAACAAATTGCGTGCTCAGGTACAGAAGACTTTTTTAGATTGGTATTGTCTTCCGTGAATGAGTAAATGGCATAAAGAGAATTTGCAGAAAGCTTGAGCAGCATCCCCTGCGATATCTCTCGTGGCGTCGTGCCAATTATTGGTCCCAACCGACTTTCTATCAAATCTCCTAAAGGATCTCCCGTTTTTGACTCATTTACAACTGATCGGACAAACTGTAGTAACTGTTTTTCATCTTTGAAGTCTGAAGCCTCCAATAGCCAAGGCGATTTATATGCAGCTAGTAAAATAAGGACCTGTTGATATCTGCGAATTGTTCGTTCATTCCATTTTCGTATCAACCATGCAGGAAGATAGCTACGCAAGACAACAGCCGGAGTGTTGCAGAGGCAATTTGCCATAGCCTCTACGGATCCTTTTTTTAGCCAGGCAATGAGTCCCAGAGAATTCCTGATCTTACCTAGACTGATAGTGTCCTTGGAAAATGAAACCTCAACGTACCTACTAATGATTTCATAGAGTGAAAGCTGCAACGGAGAGTTCATTAAGCCAATCACGTTTGTAGCTGCACCAAATCCGTTCTGGGTTGCGGTTAAAAATAAACGGCGGTGAGCGAGTCCCAAACTTTTTAAACCAATACGTATTTCTTTTGTTGCTTCCAATACATCTTGGATTAACGATAACGAATTTTCCGTTAATGTAGCATTGACACGTTTCCCTGCACGGGGTTTACTCGAACTGAGAATTTGACGTTTGTTTTTGTTCGCGCTGTATAGAAAATATTTTCCTCGGCTACTGGTGATGTCTGCATTTACAATTGACATGGGTGTCAGTCCGGGATGTTCGGATATCAGGAGAGTTGCTATGCATGCGCAGTCCCTCGCGTGTAATAGGCCAAGTAACTTTGCAAGAAATTCTTGTCGAGAGATATCAAGAAGTACATCCTGAGGGCGAACCTCATCGATCTTTTGCTCTAGAATCTGGTAGATGCGGTTTTCTGATACATTAATATTTGCAAAGAAGGAGCTTCGGGCAATGTCGCGAAAGCTTATGTTTAAGCTTAAAGGGTTGGGACCGGTCAGAATGTGCGTGAGATATTTGAGCAACCATGCCATTCCTCTGTCTGTGTTGATCAAGTGCTTAGTTTCACCGGTTTCAGTTTTGTAAAGGTAGTGGCCAATTTTTATCTGAGCCAGAAACTCATCATCAGATACCTCAGAAGCTATTGTTTTTCCAAGTTCGTGGTAACTTTTGATGTTTTTCCAATATGCTCTGGCGCCGTCCTGAATTACTTTAATCCTAGCGATTATGGTGGACTCCAACTTTTCGAAAAAATCGTGGCTATCTAGCGCATAGGTGATGTCGACGCAATACGCGGGGCTATCCCGAGATTCGAACTCGCTTGGATCTGTTATGCTTTCGCCAACCACATAGTTTTTAGACTCACTTGTTGCTGAGTAGATGCCGCTATTAATTTTCGCTCTCGGTATTATCACTGAGTTCGGAATTATTCCATCAAGTTTTAGCGTTAATAATAGTGAGCTACAATTTGACCAAGAGTTCATGCGCGTTTTCAATGAGGCTTCGCTATAAGACATATCCGTTAGAAAGAACTCAAAGAAGTCGCAGACCCAAGTCTGCCAGTTTTGGCATGATTGTAGAGTTAGTGATTTTTTTTCAACAAATCATATTGCGGCTTTCAACCCAATTGAGCTTGTACGAATGGTTGAGATCGGTTGCCCAGCGATAGTTCGTAACCATGCGGATACTAATATTTGCAGGTCATTGTTAGAGATGAGGTTGGAGAATCCTATTTTTAACGTCGTGCTCCCAGTTCGCATGTATGGATCCGAGAAAATAATCGAAACATCCGTTTCGCTTCGCTGGTACGAATTTTTAGGGGAGTGGTCCATTTGAGCAACCTCGCATACGGCGCTGGTTCGAGAGGTCAACCGTTTTATGGCATAGAAATGTTAGGGATAGACCATTGACCACGGAGCCGCAAGGTCGGTGTCAATAAAACAGGTATCAAAAAAATAGGTTTTGAATATAACCTTCAGTATTCATTCAGGATTTTTTTGCCACATTTGATACTGTCCGGAAAAGTGCCATTTATTCTATGAATTCGAGCTCGATCGGGCGCTTGAATACTACGGTCCCCACACGGACGTTTACCCCTCCCAGGCCGTGCACTACCTTCTTCGGTTTGGTGTCGTGTCCATCAAAAAAGGCGGGCACTCTGAGTGGGACAGAATGCTGAGAATTGGTAACCAGCTTCATCGTTTAGGGCTTCGAAATATTCTCAACGATCCGGATGCACTGATCGAAAAACTGCTCCACCAATCCCATGATCCGCGCTCACAAAACAGCCTGGGGGTTAGCACCTCTCGCTTATCCCCCCTGAAGGATCATGGACAGTTGCAGTTCAGTTTTTAACTCAGCTTTACGACCGACCGGTTTGCCCCTACTGGAGGTTCAGACTGAAGGCAATCAATAACGCCCTCGTGAGAGAGTTCTCAGATCGGCTCAGACCAGTTACCAGTGCATTCGGGTACCAACAGCTATTTAAACTGCCACCAGGACGAACATGCTCAATACCTTCATAACCTCCGCCGGCGAGACTATTACCCTTGACCTGAATCAAGCAGGTCACACCCTCATCACCGGTACCTCTGGAAAAGGAAAATCGATCTTTACGGAGCGGGCAAAACGGGAGGCTCGCGCTGCCGGCCGCTTATTCGTCGACGTGAAGGCATATCGCGATGAGAAGGGCTCGGGATTAGGGCCATACGAGTACGAGATTGCCAGGCGCCACTCTGAGGGGCTTGCAGGCCTTCTTCCAAGAGCTCTTCGAAAGAAGCGCTACACGATTTCCTCGCCTGTCGCATATACCGATGCACCTAGCCGGCGGAGCAAGCATCTGGTCAGAACCACGAATGGGGCCGTACTGAGCCGTGAGCTCGTACACCAAGCGAAGGAACAGCTCGAGTCGATATCCGGTATTCGGCTCAATCAGCCACAGCTCTTAGAACTCATGAGTGAAAATGGCATCGACAAAACACTGGCTGAATTCGATGAAGCAGAGACGCAGATCCGCGAAATGTTGGCTGATGCCTTGGCTAGGAAATTGGTAGGCCGGCCATGGCCAACCCATGGCGATGAGTCGGACGCCGGCGACTTCAATATCCACCTCGAGCGAGCGGCCCAAAATTACGGATACACCGCCCACAGCCGCTAGATAACTCGTAGGAGTTCGACATGTCCTGGGCAGACGCAGCGGCGCCGGTCGTCGCGGAAGTGATTCGTAACGTAGGCCGGAGTGACATGAAGGCTCTGCGTAAGGCATTGGTCGATGCCTACCCTTGGGGGGAGAGAGAACGCACTCCTTACAAGGCCTGGCTAAGCGAGATTCGCCGTCAGCTGGGTCATCCGCTGAATGCTCCGAAGGCCGACCCAAAGAACAAGCAAGCTGACATGTTTAATCAGCGTTAGGAGGAAAGATGGCTCGCCGCCGCCAACCCTTCACCCCATGCAAGTTATACATCGACGGCGCTGACGGCCTGAGCGCTGGCGACTACATCGTTACGTCCGGTGGATCGGCCTATCTGGTGCAGGCAACACGGATCAGCCCAAGCAAGCCTCAACGACTGTATCTCGACTGCCTTCGTTGGCCGCCGGAACAGATCCCAACGGATGCCAGGTGTTATCAGCTCAACTGGTATCGCCGGTGAAATAGACCGGAATCGTCGCTCAGCGGGCCCCCACGCCTCACCTTCAAAACGCGAGGCCGTCGCCGTAGGAGATGGCCACTTTCGGCCCACAGAATCGAGTAAGAAAGTGTATGACACTGAAAATTTGGCTGTTTTGCATCCTGGTCAGCTTAGGCGGGTTCATCGGGTTTCTGTTGCTGGAGATTCAATCGGCAATGTTATGGAAGGCGGCGGGAAGCAGAGCCCTTTGCGTCTTCATGGGGGCGTCCATAACCGCGTTCTACTTCACTCGCCCTGGCTATCTTGCGAAGCTTACAAGGAGATCACCATGAAATACGACTATCCAGAATATCCATCTGTTGCCGCGACCGTAGAGCCTTCGCGCTACATGGATGCCATTGAGGCTCTGCACGGCGTCCGCCAGGTCTTTTGTGATGGGGAAACCATCCTGTTGCCGGAGTTCGAGGAACAGGCAATTGAGATGCTTCGTTCCCGCTTCAACGCTTCCACTGTCTACGGACAGGCTAAAGCATTCGAATTTGCGACGAAGGCTCGCAAAGCGGGTGTGCCTGTTGAGCTGTTGCGGCTCGGACACGCAGTCCATAACTGCACCGGCCAAGATGCAGAGGAAATGGTTCGTGCAGCAATTGAGCAGCCGAGCGTGACGCTCCTATCCTGGACGTCAC
Source organism: Pseudomonas sp. G(2018) (assembly GCF_005502415.1). Classification (NCBI taxonomy): domain Bacteria; kingdom Pseudomonadati; phylum Pseudomonadota; class Gammaproteobacteria; order Pseudomonadales; family Pseudomonadaceae; genus Pseudomonas; species Pseudomonas sp. G(2018). The sequence continues at coordinate 57,782 of NZ_SCOO01000028.1, forward strand.
TCTACCTCTCAAGCATGTTGCCCAACTGACTCACTAAAAGATCCTGACGAGCTCGATTCGCATGGCCTGATGCCGGCGGCTATCGCGCGCAGCACTCTTCCTCAGTTAGCACGAAATTGAACGGAGTTTGGTGAGCAGTCATGAAAAAGGCCCGGCGATGATCGACCGGGCCTTTTTTATAAACATTGCCCCATTGACTCGAGGGGCGGTCGGGCTTGCCTGGACTCTCCCGTTTCCGAGACGCTACGTTCCCGCAGCGGACCCTCAATGAGGGTGGAGGTGGTTAGCCCGTGCCGTTCCCAACGCATAGCGCCAGTACTCAGTGGAGAAAACCCCAAGTCCATCTAACCTGCAGACGTTTTGCGAACTCTCTCATCCCTGGAGTTCGGGGCACCTTCTGCGGACCCCCACGGCGGTGACGCTTATCGCCGCGGACGTATCTCTACGTCGCCACACTGAGTAGTGGCCACTATTTGGTCGTCTAGGATCATGTCGACGCCAGGCTAGCTTTAGCTTCTGCGGCGTCTCTTTGATTTGTATTCTCCATGAATGTCCCAGGTTGCAACCCTAAGCAGGAAATCTCCGAATGCCGTGTTGAGGCTCTGGCTCACCTGCAGAGCAACGCTTCAAGTTTCATATTCCGTTGGTTCTGGATTGATGAGGTAGTGTTCATTGTCAATTATGCGGGCGAAATCACCCGCCTCGCTGGCTTCAGAGTCGACCGCAAGCTCCTCGATTAGGGGATAACGATGTTGCCTATCTGGCAGCAACGCTATTGCCAATGCCGACGCCTCGGGGCTAAAAACCGATAGCTGCGCTGCCAACCAGAACCAGCCAGTTTCGCTTTCAGAGGTGATCGGTGAACCATAGCCATCACGCTTGGGAAGCACGAGATAGGCTGCTTCAGGGACTAGAGAGACCTCGATTGGACGCAGGTACCCATCACCATAGGGATCAAGCCAGCCGTCCCCACCGAGCGTATTGATGATCTGCTGTTCTACTCTGCGCGGCGACTGTGTCTTGGTGTAGAACCGGTGGTAGGTGGACATTCCGCAATTCCTTGTGGTGCCTACTCTGGGGCTAGGCATTCTCTAAACTGCATTGGTAGAGCGCTCACCGACTGTCCCCTGTCATCGACTCGCTTGGGCGACGAGCGCTCTACCGATACAGCCTAGAAATCGAAACTAGCAAACCGATATGACTGAGGGTCAATGCACAAACAAACCTCACCCTATTCGTTCAGGATGAGATTCAGTTGATTCGCTTCTCATTTGCCCTCGCTATTCAGTGTCCTTTCACGCTTTTTCAGGGCGATAAGAAATGCATCGCGGGGGAGTTCTGGCGAAATTTCGACGTTATCTTGCGTCCACTGCTCATAACTCGGGCAAGAGTTGTCGCCAATGCAATCAACCGACTCACGAATGTACTGACAGCGGTGAAGATCCAAATTGCTCGCGTCAGTATTCGCCGCGTCATGATCATTTCCGGTCGGCAACTGACTCACCCGATACAAGGCATCACAGGTCCCTGCTATCAGGGATGCCGAGAGTTGTCGCACCTGCACGTTTGCTGCCTGGTCCTGGGCGAAAGCTTGCGTGGCAAGCAGCGACAGAATACACAACGGGTAGCTGAAGAATGATTTCATGTTTCACATGTTCCCATGATCGTGCCAGGCGCCTATCGGGCCCCTAGCGTTATGCATAGAATTTTTTTTCAATCTCGCGATTGGCAACGGTACCAAGGACAGCAAAGACCAATCCGATCGCTCCAAGTCCACCCATCACGCCATCACCCAGATAAACGCCGGCTGTGATCTCGACTATCGCGACAATTTTAACGATCAGCATGATCTTCTCTCAAAGGAAATCGAGGTTGTACACCAGCCTTAAATGGAGGCTGGCCCACTCGAATACTTTGCAAGGATGGCCATGATCTCGATCATCCGCAGCATGCTACAAGAATCGGAGACAGCCTCATCTCGTAGCGCCTCCAACCAGGACAAGACGTGCTGGTTTTGCTTCATGGTCCCACTTCTCCCTGACCTTCAGCCATTGACGTGATCCGGCTATTCGGTAAAGTTTTTCCAGTTAGGTGCAAAGTTTTTCCGATTTCTGCGAACTGAAGTCAAAATGCTTTGGCTTGTTGGTCAATGGAAACGCATTGCCCCTTCACCTTATTCAGATCCCGACGCGTTATTTCTCGCCCTTCGCGATTCGCATCCAAAAGAATCTTTTTCGCGCAACTGGACTCAGCAGTTACAGACTGAATTTCGGGAACGGTTGCGGCTCCCCAATCGGTGGCGATTTGGTTTTTGAGTAAAACCAAAATCAGCAGGGCCATGCCAGCCAACCCGATGATGGTGATTTTTTTCATTTGGTGACCTTTCTGCCGTCGGACAGCTGACGATCGCTGTGGTTGTTCTCTGTTGACGCTTTGGTGTATCGCTCGGCCAAAGCTTGAAAACATGATCACCTGCCTGGGCGATCTTGAAGGATCGCTTCTGGCCCAGTTAGGGGTACCGATCTCATCCGATCTTGAGCTTGGAGTGGACGTCACAAATGAAAAAGGGCGACCGCTGGCCGCCCTCAATCAAATGAACGTGAATCTAGCCCCGCAGACGCCAAGCTAGAGTGTGACCATTAGACGAACGTGCCGATCTCGTAGCCGTCACGGCCTTCATCGAAATCGGACCGATCCAGGTCGGGGTATTCGGACATAGCAAAATCATATGCTGCGTCCAGATCATCCGCAGCGACTGTCCAGAGGGTGGCGGAATCCCAACCATTGGCCAACAAGCTGACGTGGAACAGTTTTGCGCCCTTGCCGATTGTGGCCGCGGACAGGTTTAGCAATAAAGACATCAGAAGCACCTCAGATGAAGAGCGACCGCCTAAAAGGAGGTCGCTTGAATAGGGCGTTTAGAGCGCAACCAGCTGGTAACCGGTTGTATCCGCTCCCCTTTTCTTCTTCAACTGAGCGACGATTTCCTCAGCCGTAGGATTTGTCATCCACATAATGAGTTGATAGTCATCTCCCCTGGTAGGGTGTACCCAAGTCGTAACGCGATGAGTGCACCCCTTAGCCTTGTACTTCGCATCATCCTTCTTCAGTTTTGCCTGATATTTCTTCTCAAAACCGTCGAACTCTTCATTCAGTTTTTTCATGAAGCAATGCTCGCACTCACCGTCGCGATTCGTGCGGCAGGATGACGGGTCAAACGCCGGCTTCTGACAGGTTTTACAAGGCATTACCTGGACGGTCTCCAGAAGGGACTTGCAGTCATCCTCTGTAGCGTCCTTGATCGCTATATCCTTGTTCTGGACGATGGTGTCACCACCACCGTTCGGCAAACGCACCGTTATCTGCAAAGGACTACCGTACATGAAGCAGCACGGACTGACTTCGGCAGTCAGCTCTACGTCGCCACGCATTGCGGTGAATTTATGGGCTGGAGTAAGCATGGTGTAGCTCCTGTGTAAATTCGCGGAGCTACCCCCAAGCGGGATAGCACCCGCGTGGGTTAAGTGAATTGCTTTGGGTTGGGGTCAGTACGGTTTAGAGAACAATCAACTTGTAGTCGTTTGTAACCGTGCTTTTCTTCTTCTTCAACTGAGCGACGATGTCCGCATCAGACGGATTCACCATCCAAATGATCATCTGGTAATCATCGCCGCTAGCAGGGTGTACCCAGGCCATTACGCGATGAGTGAAACCCTTTGCTTTGTGCTTAGCATCATCCTTGACCAGCTTTTCCTGAAAATCCTTTTCCGACTTGTTGAACTTGGCCATGGCCTTGTCGAGAAAGCACGTTTCGCATTCACCATCACGAGTGGTACCGCATGTAGCCGGATCAAACGCAGGTTTTTGGCAATTTTTGCACGGCACAACTCCGACCGTTTCCAGAAGAGCATGGCAATCCTCTTCTGTAGCATCTTTGATCGGAATCTCTTTTTTCAGGACGTACGTTCTACCGCGATCAGGCAAGTAAACCGTGATTTGTAAACCACTGCCGTACATAAAACAGCATGGGCTGACTTCGGCAGTCAGTTCCACGTCGCCACGCATTGCGGTGAATTTTTGGTCTGGAGTAAGCATGGTGTAGCTCCTGTGTGAAACCTGCGGAGCTACCCCAAGCGGAATGGCATCCCGCAAGGGTTAGTGAGGTGCTGCTGGAGCAGCTTTGGTGGCAGAATTACTGCCATTCAAACAGGCCGGAACATCCGATCTGAAAGAAACTTTTGAGTGGTGCCATAGGGCGATGGCCGGAGTATATCCTGGTGATGGAAACTGGCAACCCCAGCCCGATCCAGCCAGAATCATGTTCAGACATTGAACCGCCACAAGTGTTGTTTCGGTCTTGGCAAATCGCCCACCTGCAAAGGAGTCTGAACATGAGCAATCCCCCCCTTACCGTCACTCTCGACCCGATGCTCCTCGACAGCCTGGAAGCCTTTGTACGAACCCAAGCGGCGTACATGGGATTGCCTCAATCAGCCTTACATGAACATGAGGGCCGTAAGCTCGCAGGCCAGGGAGCCCAGGCTGCTGTGGCGGTAACCCAAGCTTTGCTCAAAACGTTGCCCGCAGCGGGATTGGGCTCACTGGGTGAAGCGCTGGCCGAGTTGAGTGCGGCTCGTTCTTAATGTCTGCCGCCATCTAGGAAAATGCCATGTCACCTCAAACGGATTTGATCGATGACCAGCCTGCTGCCCTTGACCCGAGGCAGACTACGCGAATTGAGGCTGTCCATCGGGGCTTCCTCTATCAGCACCTATACGCCGTTGGCTGCCTTCTGCTTGCAGAAAAGTACGAGGTCACCTCTGTTTCTGTGGAGCGCGACGAAGATATCGAGCTTCAGCATGCGGGGCGGACGTACATCCAGGTTAAGACGCGGATCAAACCGATCATACCAAGTGACATTGTTGGAGCACTTGAGCGCTTCGATACGTTGCGCACAGACCATGAATGCGGCCTTAGGCGTGGTAAAGCCCAGTTTTTCGTTGTGATGAACCAACCCCCTGGCCCCGTGCTGCTTCAAGCTATCAACTCCGGCCAAATGTCTGAGGATGTGAATTTCATTTGGCCTGGCTTTGATGCTCACGTAATGCCGGCATTACCTCCAGCATGGAGCGGCATTGATCAAGCAGCTGAGTGGTGCGCCCAACTCGCAGCAAAATTACCCTACTCCTTAATCTCGCCCGAATCACTTGTGTGGAAGCTGGCAGGTTGCGTGCAACTGGCGTCCAGCGGCTCAACACCCTATTTGAACCATACCTTCAAAAGCGATGATCTGAAGGCTTTGTTCGAGCAGCTGATAGTTAAAATGCAGGCGTTTCCTGCCCCACCAGCAGTGTATCGCCCGCAACGAAATGAGCCGTCATTAGACCAACCTGAAAGGGTCAGAATCATCTGTGCCTTTTCGGGCTCCGGGAAAACATCTTGGGCTTCAGAGTCGGCCATGCACTCCACAAGCACTTGTGCCTACTACGATGTAGGGGATCTGCCCGGACCTGCAATTGCCTCTTCACTCGTCCGAGAGCTTGCGCCACTTGTGCTAGATGCTGAGAGTCCTGAAATCAGAAAGGTGCTTGCCTTAGGCAGTACAGGAAACGAATCCCTACAGGTGCTAGATGAGTACATTGGTCGTCACAACATACCGGCTTTGGTGGTGTTGGATAACGCTCACCGTGTGCCTTCGGAAAGTCTTCGCACTTTGATAGAAAGTACCAGGAATTTGAAACTAGTCCTGCTCTCCCATCCCGGCCCAACCATGCATGAGATAGCCGCTTTACTTGGGTTAACTCAAGAAACCCTCTTGGGGTGGGATGTTGATTCGATCGCTGCAGAGGCTCAGCACCTTGGCGTTCAGGGTAGCGCCGGCACGTTCAAAAACCTCAACGCGCTGACGGCTGGTTTACCCCTCTATGTACAAAGCGCCCTCAGGCTCTCCAAGACGCATTACAGAGGTGACCTTGCGAAGCTTTGCTTAGAGGTGTCAGAACAAAGCAACGTCGCCGAGACAGCTCAAGAGATCATCCTCTCGAAGGTATTCAACTCACTTTCAGATCCTTCACGCAACGCGCTATCTGTTTGGAGTCTGGTAGACGTGGGGATGACCAAAGGTGAGGTCTGCAATCTGCTGCAAGCAAGCGTCGGCATGACCAACCAGCAATCGTTGGTACTGCTTAGATTGTTGCGTGCTCAGGGGATCGTCCAAGCTATTGATGCCGATCAGCTGAAGATACATGACTCACTGAGACTCTTAGGCCGTAGACATTTGCATACGCTTGCCCGAGCAGTCACACAGGATGCTTTGCAACATCTCAGGACCATGTTGTTTAGGTACCTGGCTGTTCGACGCAATCCATCGCGTTTAGCTACCCTAATTTCAGTCTTGCTTCAGTTGGAGGATGTGGAAGCCATCATAGGCTTTGCTGGAGAAGAGTTATTTCACGAGATGGGGCCCAGCATGGAGTTTATGTCGTACCTGGACCAAATCGCGATCTCACCTCAGGTAGAACCTACCCAGCGATTTTGGGCACTAGATGGCTTGATTTTCTCCGATGTAAAAAACGGACGACACGATAAGCTGACTGAGCGCTTCGATCAGATGCGCCGACTAATCGAAGATTACGCTCTAGATAGTGAAATCCAAGCGACTTACTACATGAAGCTGATGCTGCATCATGCTCAGTTTGGTCGTGCTGACTTGGCCCATGAAGCCCTTTCCCAGGTGAGAGATCTGCTCCCTGACAAGCCAATTCAACGGCGAGTCCTTCAGTACAACGCCGCAACCTCATTTTGTCAGCTGGGCAACCTCGAGGACTCGCTTCAAATGCTGGAGCCAGTCATTGAGGAATATTTCGCAGTGTTGGGCTTCAACCTCCCGGATATTGCCGCCCTCCCTCCAGAGCAGATCTGGGAGCGAACCTCCGGGCACCGCCATGCTGGCGACAACATCAAACGCCTCGCTGATGCGTTAGAGCTGCGCGCAAAGCTCTGTACCGATCTGGAACCGGATCAATTGATTTACAGGTTTAGCGCCTTGAATTTGTATGAAATGGTTGGCGCTATCGACTCACAGATTCGAGTGGGCCAAGACTTAGCTGACGACATGTCGGCACGAGGCCGTTTCGATGAAGCAAAGCAAGTGATCGAGAGACTACTCCTACCCTTACTGGCTGAGCACGGCATGGTAGATCAAGCTATCGGCGTCAGGAGCCAATACGCCGTGTTCTTGGCATATTGCGAAGAGTTTGATGCCGCTGATGCGGAGATGGCCAGGCTAATGCCCTATTCGGCCGGATTCACCAGAAGACAACGCGAGGAAATTCAGGAGCAACTGAAGATCATCCATAACTGCAAGGTGCGATACGTATGTCGACTTGAGGGAGTACTTCCGACCATTGTGGAGGATGGATCGGCGGATTGTCCTTGCGGCTCCGGAAAAACCTTTTCGGAGTGTCATGGCGCCCTCTCTTGACCGCATTTGTTTACGATCCAGGAGAGCGGCACATTTCCTCTGCCACGGAAGAGTGTCGGAGCAGGAGTGGGTGAATAACCCGGCGTACCGGGTCTGTGTGACTTCTATAGTCCTTCGCCAAGGTAAAGACGGTGAGTCGATTCTATCTGTTCGATCAGATTGTCATCCGTCATACCGGCGACATCGGCGAATTCGCGCCAGCGACGGACTGCCTCAACAACCTCCTTAACCACCTTTCGGCCATCCAGGTTTGTAATCAGCTTCGCGACGGCGAGTAGATCCTTAAGCTCAAAGTTGTCTCGCTTCCCGTTCAGAGACATTTGATGTTGCGATACCCAAGGAGAGTCGGGCCTGTAGGACCAGCACATGTCATATGCCGGAGTGAGCCTCCACACACCATCTCTCCAAAGCTGAAACCCAATGTTTTTTGTGTGATCGTCCTGGTTGCGTGCCACGATGTTAAAAACTGCACGCCGGAACAGCTCTACTTGATCTTCTCGGGGTAGACCCAAATCTCTGCAGACCTGTAAAGCTTGCTCGTAGCTGTATGCACCAGGCAGCGTGTAATCAGCACTGTCCATCGCACATAGCGTCTGAATATGAACCTTGTCTCCGTCATCTAGACGATCAAACCGTTTCGTCATGAAATGGGCGCGAGGGCCTTCTATGTGGAGACGACACTCAGTCATCTTTACGCCGGCTGCCAGCGTCATCAGGTGGTAGGCGTATTCAACACGTCCGAATCCTGCAGGATCCCCTAACGTGCTTGCCCCGTTGGAGACGTCGAATTTGAACAGCCAGTAGGTGTACCCCTCGGGCGCTTCAATTTGCCCAGAGCATATGGCTCCAGTTTCTTCATTGATCGCTATGATTGCTTTCGGACGCTGCCCACCAGCGGAAGAACCTACCTGAAACAAATGCTTGAGGGCTTGATCCTCTTCTTCAGATTTAATTTCCAAATGAAGATCATCGAACTGCGTTTGGCGCTCTTCAAGGATCCGCCCGGCGAGGTCGACAAGCGACTCCAATTGCAGCTGTTCGACCTTGTCGATTGCCCGGTCCAGCGCCGGCCGAAACTCCAGTGCCCCCATTCCCCGTTGCCCCACATACAACAGACGTTCTACAGGTGAAAATGAACGAGGATCGCGGCCCTTTTGTGCTAGCCACGCGTCAATGACAGCGTTACCGAAAGCATCGGGAAGAGAATCGGACAGACATGGGGGAAGTCCCTTGAATGCTACAGGGTTGAGGCCTGGGTAAGCATAGACTTCATCAGGCTCAGCCCGCATCGTCAGCGGGGCAATCTCCAACCCGATTTCACAAAACTCGGGATCGAACTCGAATGTGCCTGTGGCAGGGATTTGGTTTTCGTCCCAGAGCACTACGCCAACGCGGGTTTCCCACATCCAAACTTCAGCAACCTTAGCCACGGCTTCTCCTTGGTATCAGTAAGTTAGGGGTCTGTCCTTCCAACTTACCTGTCGTTACGCCACCGTTGACTTTGGTCGCGATGGTTCTTGATTTGACTTGCGACGCGCCGACCGCTCGAACTCTCGTTGTTTTCCCGGTTTTGGCAACCGCCAGCGGGCTTACTCGTGGGGCCGCTAGTAGGTTCATCAGAAGCTCCAAGCAGTTCAGCTCTCGAAGGACGGCGATGAGGACCTGGATAGTCCCCTTCCCTTTCTCAAGCTTCTGTATGGTGGGGGTACTTACACCAACAGCCTCGGCCAAATCGTCCTGCTTGATATCCTTACGCAGGCGACGCTCTCGAATAGCATTACCCAGCTGATCGGCAATCGCTTCGTCGCTTAATCGTTGAATTCGCATAAGGTAAACCTTTCTTTGCTTTACCCTCTCCCAACTGCTGGAAGAGAAAGAATTGTTTTCTTAACGGAAACCATATCAGCAAAATCTCAATACGCACGCTAAGCAAACATTTTTTTGTATGACCCCGGTGAATCTGGAGACTAGACAAAAATTTCTTTTCCTTAGGTATCCTCTCACAAATTTAAGAGACGAGAGGTCCTTTCAGATGTAATGCCCCCCCTTAACTCAAAAAGTGGAGGCCGGCCCACCACCACTACTGAAATCCGTTTCGGCGCCGATCAAAGCTGCCGCGAACATGTCGCGGTCTACCAGCAGTGCAACCCCCTCTTTTGATTTTGGGTCGAATCTGCAGATTCTCCAGAACCCATGATCCTCACCAAAATCGATAAATACTGGCTTCGTCGAATGCCATCTTTGAAACAGCTTGCTCCTACCGGACCATCTGAACCGCGCCATGGCATTCTCATTCACCCCGCTTCGAGAGTTCGAAAAATTCACACAGTCGAATTCATTTTTCGAGCCGTCGATAACCCACACCATCCGCTGATAAAACCGCTCGCGAGCGGCGACCTCCGCGGGCTCAATAGTCGATCGCTGAAACTCAACTACTACTCCGTGACCAGTACGAACGTCGGCTATGTGCTTCTCGCCCGAAAGCTCATCTCTTAGGATCACTTCTTGCCAGCTTTCGTGAAAACGATCCTTCCAACGCCGGTGCCATTCCGTTTCGGCTTCCCACCAGTGATCACAGTTTGTAAGAGACCGGTGAGACCAGTGCCAGACCACGTGTGCTCCACATTTTGAGATTACTTCCCCCCCACACGAACGGCAGACGCCGCGAACCTTAGGCTGCGCCTCGGCCCTAACGCCATGAACGTTTGCGTATCGCATCAGCTCAATCCTTCGTAAATGCGGAGCCGAAATGCCAGCCCCTCTACTTAACCCTAAATATCAGCTTTCCACGGCGTAGTCCCGCGCCAGTTTCGTAGCACAGTCCAAGGTTGGAATGGGCAGTGGCAAATCCCTGTTCGGCATCCTTGCGGTACCAGGTAACAGCGATGGGAAACGCCGTATCGCGATGGGTTACTTGTCCTTCAAAAAGTCAAAGATCGAAACGGTGGTTATTTCCTGACTTTCGTCGAAAACATGTATGGGACTACCCACATCGCTGGTTAAGTCGGTTGCGGCTGTGATCTGAACGCACGACTCATTCATCTGAACTGCACCTCGCTTCAGCAAGCGATCAAAGAATGACTGTGTGAGGTCAGTGATAAAAAGCTCGTAATCGAACGATGCACCAACGTCGTGGATCGCTTTGATAGTCCGCTTCCCCAACCGCGAACGTTTCATGCAGTCAGGCATGAAGATATTCGGTATTTGAATTTCCCTGAGGTCGTGGAGGAACACTATTCTCAACACCAAAATTGACTGGGGCCTGCGCCCCTCCTCGACATCCTTCTCCCGCGCATTGAGCTCCAGCTTCATGCGATGCCGATCATCTGCATAAGACGGCGTGTATCGGAATGTGTGATTGACGCTCAGCTCGTCATCCAGAAGCTCCTGGATGGATTCCTGCACGCGCCGCTCAACTTCTCTTCTCTTCAAGGTTAGATCCTTCAATCATGAGGGTATTTTTGAGAACGGCCCGAAGCGCTCCAAGCAGCTTTCATGACCGTATACGCCACCGAGGTAAGCGCCGGTATACAACTCACCGTTATCGCGCTTATACACGCGCCTGGACTGCGCGATAAAAGTCTCTTTCATTGCGCCACCGCACTCCTCGCAGTCGCCGAGTTGATCGCCAGGACGCCGAGCAGGCCTTAAGGTCATGATGATGGTGCCGGTGAATGTGCCCAAGGTCTACTCCGTGATCGATTCGATGGAAATGAACGTAGGGAAGAGAATCCGCGCCTGCAGCTGCTCAAATGACTCACCATCCCATCGCCCTTCGTCGGCGAGGAAGGCATTGCCATCAAAGTCGTAGAGCGAATCGAATTCAAGAGTACCGTCGAGCTTAAGCGGGGCGCCGTACACCTCCCCTCCCTCCATGACCGCGGCGTTCCCATCAGCGATTATCAGGGCCTTGCCGGGATTGGCTTGGAGCAACTGGCGATATTTCTCCAGCACTTCCTTGAAAGTCATTGTCTGGCGCATGTTTTCCCCGTAGTCGCCTAATTTCAGGACCGGCGAGCTGCCATGTCCACGGGGATTTTTTCATAGCGATTCAGAATGCAAGCACCATCAAGGGTCTGTCTCCGACCTTGCGTTTTCTTGACTGATGAGAAGATCGTTTTGAACGTCGCGATTCAATTGGCGACTCCCACTGCACTAGTGATTGCAGGCATCACTTCTCAATCTAGGAACTCGTCATGAAGCTGTATCTAGAGGGTCACAACGTTAAGCGTGGGTACGCGGTGAGCGTTCAATTCACCGAATGTCAAATCAGCGCTATGGCTCCCCAGACAGCATTGATTGAACCAGACGGGCCAGTTCGTTTCTACCGCGATCGTCGCTATGCAGACCGAGTGATTGAGCGCTTCAACCGCCGCTTCGCAACCAGGAAGTAAAATCCATGAGTGTTCAATTACCTATGTTGTTCGGCGAGGAAGTGGGTACTCGAGCTTTCTGGGAAGATGAAGTCGACCAGCTGATTGAGGCCGGTGCACTGTTTGTGGCGAACCACTCAGGCGGCAAGGATTCACAGGTTCAACTGATCCGCCTACTGGAGCGCGTTCCAGCGCCACAGCTGCTCGTAGTTCACGCTTCGCTTGGTGCAATGGAGTGGCCTGGAGCCATGGAGTTGGCGCGTGATCAAGCCGCCGGCGCTGAGCTGCCTTTTATCGTGGCCAAGGCTGCCAAGACGCTACTTGAAATGGTTGAGCGCCGGTTTGAGAGTCGCCCCGAAGTTCCAAGTTGGCCATCAGCCGCAACCCGCCAATGCACCAGTGACTTGAAGCGAGGCCCAATCCAGCGTGAAGTACGGCGCTACGCCAAAGCTAACGGATTCAAGACCATCGTGAACTGCCTAGGGCTGCGTGCTCAGGAGTCGCCTGGCCGGGCCAAACGCGCAGCGTTCAGCCGCATGGGTATAAGCAATTCCGTGCATACGTGGTTTGAATGGCTGCCGATACACGACATGAAAGCGACCGAGGTTTTTGATGCCATTGCGGAAGCTGGCCAGGAGCCGCACTACGCGTATGCCTTAGGAAATGACCGGCTGAGCTGCGTGTTTTGCATAATGGCTTCCAAGGCAGATTTACGAAATGGTCGCGTTGAGCGTCCTGACCTGTTTAAACAGTACGTGGACCTGGAACACCGCACGGGTTACACCATGCACATGAATCGCATACCGCTTGTTGAGCTAACCGCTTAACCCACCCCACTACCAAGCTCCCGCCCACCAAATGCCGGTTTCATACGCTGTTGCTGGCCGCGTATTTCGACATACCGTATCACTCGTTCGAAAGAGGGGTGGGTGGGCTTGGAAACCTAGCTTGTAGCCGTCTCAATCATGCCGGGAGTCGTCATCATTTCGATGCCACGGACTGAACAGATCGTCCCACTCGTCATCATGCTTCTGAAATTTGTAGCTAAACCCAGACTCACTTCTGCCCGTGAAAAGGTTGAAGAAGAGCACCATGGGTATCGAAGCACTGACTATTATGAGAAGAGCAAGGGCGAAGGCCCAGCCTGGGAAATGCTTCTGGGCGTATGCTGCAAATACTGCACTCCCCACTGCCAAGACTATGCTGCCCAGCCCCTTACCGACTTGCTTTACAGCGCCCCTAACCATGCCGGTTGCCTTTGAGTGGTTTTCTAAGGGCCATATCCACCTGAAATACCGGACGGCGCCAAACGGGCGTATGGCTCACCCTACGTCATCCGGACAAATCGGATGGTAGTTCCATCAACTTCAATTGGTACACCGGCCATGGCGCCTTCCCATTGGGCAGACTCCGGGCTTAGGCCACATGCGTCTAGAAAATCGTGGACCTCTTGCAATGTCGCTTTACGATTGCCTTCAAGCCCACCGCGGATAATGGTGAACTGGTCGGAAAGCGATGGTTGCGCCTTGTTTAAAAACACCTCAGTAGCGGTCTGTCCAACAATGTTGGCCGCATGCAAGCGGGCAATAGCATCGTTCTGAACGCGAAGCAGCGTGGTTCCCAGCAAATGCGCACCCGGCTCCTCGATAAGCTCCGCCTCGAGCAACGCAACAACAAAGCCTTGGGCCAGAAGGACTGCGTCACGCACGCCGCCTTCGGTTTTTTCTCCATGAATGTGATTAAGCTGGCTGAACCAGCTAGTCTGGACGCGATCACTCAGACGAGGCAATTCAATAGGCCACATGGCCTGCAATGCTTTGAGAGGCATTTGACGTTCCTTTTGGCGAGGGCGCGAGTGCCGCGCCCTAACTGTTCTTGGGCTTTAACGAACTTGGCGTGGTGCGCCTGGAGAAGGGTGGCGCTTACTCGGCAGGACGGACCTGGGCGTTACAAGTGAGGATGTTTCCCTTCGGTTGAAATCGGCAATCGCCCTTTCCTACCGAGACAGTAATTTCCTTGCCACCAACGCCAACTGCAAAGGGTGTGATCTGAACATCATCAACAGGATTGAGCATTCCGGGAAGACCCACAAAATAGCCAATACCTGCCAGAACTACGCCGATAACTGACTTCTGCCAATCTTCAATCGGGAGTGCAATAACCAGTAGCCCCGCGCAGGTGCAAGCCAGCACCGCCGCGATCGTCCAGTTCCACTGCACTCCGATACACAACCCCCACACTGACACGAGAATGAGGACAATAAACGCAGCGAACCATACAAAAAGCTGTTTAGCATCCGCAGGACGTTTTTTATCAGAAGCAACCGATGACGATGTCATTTAAATTCCTTGATTTGTGGTTATTCTCAGGTCCGTGAGGCTAAGAAATTGACCAGTTTTTGATTTGATATCAGAGATCTGCCGAGACGAATCTTGGCGCCCCTATGCCCCTTCCTGCTGCACATCCGTATTACTTCGTCGAAGCTGTCGACGTTTCACCCAAAAGCTCCCCCAGACACCAATGCCGGCGAAGAAGATGGCCACAACGGTCAACCCTGCTACAGCTGGGGTTCCTCCAACCATGTGCCAATCATCTGAGTTGTACATCAGGGGCCATTCACCAGGAGGTAGCTCAAAGGTCACTGGCAGCTCTGGCCTTGGTGTAACGGTCCAGGTGCCACCTAAATTTCCCTCAACTCGACCCACAACACGACAGTGGCCCTCCTGCACAGGAATTTGGAGGTACTGGCAAATCTCTGTTTGTTTCACAAACACAGTCGCGCTATCGATAACCTGCATCGAAAAACCAATCTTTGTGGCGACCCAAAAAACAAGCACCTGCCAAGTGATGGAGATTATGAAATTGAACATTTGAATTTCCTGATTTTACGCAACGGCGGAAATTTGAACGCTTAGCGCTGTACGGTGAATGCCTTTGCGGTGCCGCCTAAAGCAACATTCCCGTCACAGTGCCGCCCCGGATCCGGAAGCTGCTTGATAACCACCTCTGCTATTCCATCGGCACCGCTGCTGAAAGCCTTAACCTTCAGTCCTGTGAGGACGTAATTTTCATCGGCGCCGGTGAGCACACTATCGCTGCCGCATGTGGCGCTCATTACCGCTCTCACGGCAAGGGAGTTCGGTGGTACAACCTGGTAAACCTTGACCGTTTCAACAGCGTGCTTCTGTTTTTCAAGTGCCGCGACGTACGCCGGCGAGTCCAGAGGGTTAGTCGATGGTTCAGAGCTGCAGCCCGCGGCAAAGCCGCAGATCATGAGAGACAAAACTTTTACTGTGTTGCGCATTGGGAGCTCATCGATAACGGATAGAAAGTGGAGGAACAAAGTTCGCGAGCCATCAAAGCGGCCTTGTCGTACTTGCGTAGCCGGGGAACTTTGAATGTCGGGAATTGGACCAATGGATCAATTCGGTGAGTGCAGTCGCCGATACTGGTCATACGTCGCCCCGCCTAAGGCGGTAAATGTCATAAGCTGGGAGCCGGAGGCATCGTGATTAATCACGACCAGGCCTTTACGCTCCAGCCCCTTAGCGGCGCGTGACTCGCCTCGCTCAATGGGAAGTGAGGTACCCGCTTTGGGCTCAGGATAAATATGCTCGATGATCGAGTTAAATAAACCCTGCTCACCAGGCGATAGAGCAATGGCTTGCGGGCACACCGTGGCGTCATTCATTTTAGCGATCTGCCGAGGCGCGCGGGTTTGCTGGATTTTTAGTTAAAACGGTTGCTGGTATTTTCCTAACCAGAATCCCCGACCGCTGGCCACAATCAGAGGGTGCAACAGCGTTTGCAACGACGCGACCATCCTTCATGGTGATTTCGAGAGTTCGGCCCTCGGTATCTATGGCCGTCACTGAGTGACCAACAGTCAACGCAGCAACTGCACGGCTATGGCCATTCAGCAACTCCAAACCCGCGTCCTTGATCTGATTCAAAACATCCATTTTAACGCTCCTCAGAAATCAGTCTGGCCATTCACTGCATGCCTGGCCTGTTACCCGAACTGGAGATTCATTTTTGCATAACTCGACCAGATGCAAGAGAGTGGCGATCTTCAACACTCTTCCCGGCCGGCTCTAAATGCACGCTCGATCTGGGGGTTGAGCCAGAACCCCGGCCGGCCTCGAAAAAGCTCCGCGCCGGAGCGAATGTACTCAAGATTGATCTCCCCCGACATCCACGCACGGTTATTAAGCTCCGCAGCCAGCGACGTCATTCCCCGACCAGAAAACGGATCGACGACCAAATCTCCCTCCTCTGTCAGAAACTTGATCAGAAACTCCGGCACGCTGTACGGCTGACCTGCACCATGAGTTGGTAACCCAAGCTCGATTGCTGCTTTGCGGTACCGGGAGCCATGAGCACAACGGTGGCCCCTGGTGATGATGTTGTTTGGAATACGGCCAGGTGTCGGCGTACCAAAGCTGCCGACCTTGAGGCGGTAGGCGCCATCTCCGTAATTGGTTTCCCGGTTCTCACCGCCAGCCTGCATTAACTTCAAATGGCGCTCCGAGTGAGGTTCGAGAACGCGACGGTTATCGGATTTCACCTTCAATGGATTTCGCGCGAACCACAGCAACGGCTCCCAAGAGACCTGAAGCTGCTGGCGCGTACGACTGCACCATTGCATGGGGCCAGGCATCTTTGATGGGTTTTCCCATAACGATCCATCAGCCACATTGGATTGAAGCGATCGCAGATCTCCAGTGTCAATCGCTCAACGTAGGTCGAGCGCGCAGGAGAGTTTGCATGAAATACGTCGTTGCTCACGTTCAGAACTAGGGACGCGTCCTCTGCCATCGCTTCGATGACAGGCTCCAGCGTGTCGCAAATGAAGTCAACAATTTCCCTTTCGTCAGGGTTTCCATAGGCCCGCGGCCGACGCAAAGCATACGGAGGAGACGAATACACGAGCGTTACCGGCACGTGTAATTTCTTGAAAATATCGCCTGATGGCCCCCATACCGCTATGCCCAAATCGGTACGAAATCCCAGAAGCTTTACCCCTGATTTTGCAGCATGGAGGTCGCGCTTCGCCGCCTGAGTCAGCCGCCATACACCACGTTCACCCTTGACCCTTTCCAGAATCCCTTGTTGCTTAAGATCCTGTTGCCTGAACCGAATTGCCCGTCGGGCAACGCTATGTTTTTCACCACTCTTGCCAACTGGCACGCGCTCATCAATCACAGAAAGAGGCACACCGGTTTTCTGCGAAACACGCTTGTAAAGCTCGGCATTACTGATAGCGGCATCCGGGGTTGTCTGGTAAATGCTGAAGATCTGGTCAAGACCGAACAGATCGCCCTGGCCAGGTGACAACTGACGTTTTGCTCGAGTTGGTTTCATCGAAAAAATCTCTCAACGTCTCACTCAGAATCGGTACGTAGGCTGCTGGGCTTGCTTGGTATTCACCTGCAGCCGGCGTTCGACATTCGCCGGGACCGCCTCGACCTCGCGGGCTACAACGATCGGGGAAATCGACCTGATCTCATAAACCTTTACGGCGCCGGCGCCGGCGCCAACAACGAGCACCAAATCCTGCTCGCCGCGGAGATCATTTGAGTGTTTGGTTTCCAGATGATAAATGCCAGGTTCCAGCTCAATACGCGAAATGTCTTGTGGCCTGCTCGCCGTCTCATTTTCGATCTTTGTATTTTCATTCTGCGCGAATTCAGCACTCGCTCTATGGGTGTGCTCGTACAACTCGGATACCTCGACGCGGGCACCGACGGCGACTGACTGATTTTTCGATGCAGGTTCAGCCGACGCCCATCCACTGCCCAGAGTGAAAACAAGGAACGCTGAAACCGCAAGAGTATGGATTTGGGTGAACATATTTCGATCCTGGCTGGAGTTGGCCGCAACCGACCGGTTACGACTCAGGCTACCTGCGTTTAAAGAAGTGCAAGTGGGCTATTGGCCACTCATTCCGGGATCATTTGCCCTGAAGGCGAGAGCTGATTATGGGGTAATAAACAGACTGCAGCAGAAGATGCGATGGAGCGCATCTAGCAGCGCATTACGGCAGTTCATCGCACACGTACGGCTCAACCAATGAGGCTCCGACGTCAGTAGCTCCGAACGCATATCTGATCCCTTGCAGGGGGCAGTCTTGGGTATGGGTTGAGGCTAGGGATGAGATTATTTGTCCGCTTATCAGCCGAAACTCAACCAGGACTAGCTGTTGAAGCTAGCACTCGACCGACAACGATTTGCTCCAGGAATCACCAATGCAGTTACTGTCAGAAAAGCTAGAGAAACGCTACAAAAACTGGCTCATGGCCTTTCGTGTTACTCAGACGCTTCACATCACCAACACAGGTTTGTTTCTCTTGAACCTGTTTACTGAATGGAAATCAGCCTACCGATTCGTCTACGGCGATACCATTTGGCCGGCAGTAGGTATCGCACTGGTGCTCACACTGCTTTTGTCTAAAGCATTTCACGCTTCGCATTTTTACTATGCGCTTCTGGCCGAGAGCGACAGCCAGCCACAGTAAATGACACTGCACCTACAAGCCCGCGTCCGTAGGGAGAACCACGAATGCAACTGCGTTTTTTTGAAGAGGTAGAGTTTCAAACCGATCTCACTTCCTATGGCGTCGGTCGGGTCATTGCCGTTTATCCAACCACTGATGAAGTTAAGGTTCTCGACGAAGACGGCGTTGAATGGACCGGGCCGACCGATCTGGTTTCACCCATCAATGAATAGATGCCTTCCGCGGAGGGGATGCAACCGCACCACCGTTTCAGTGCCTTCAGCGTCGTCTGAATGGGGTCCATAAGGGAACAGATTGGATATCGATCACTGAAAAGGGGGGGCCGCGAAGACACACACGCGCACCACCGACGGCACGCCATCTATACTATTTCCACTCTCACGTGGGACTTACAAACGAATGGCCATAGAGCCTTTTTTGACTGTAGGGAAAGCTCGAGACGGCGAGCTCGTCAGCATCGACACTCAGAACAGTGGTTTATGCGACCTCGTTTGCCCTTTCTGTTCGAGGGCACTGGTCGCCGTGCGCGGCCAAGTGAGGATCCACCATTTCCGGCATGACGGCAGTACCTGCAGAGAATCCAAGCGTCCCCTATCTTTGATACCCGGATGGGATCATTTCAACCTTTCGCTTCCGGCTAGCGTCGTTGACGAATTGTTTTACCAAACCAGCAAGTCGTATTTCCCCTCCTACTTAGATCGAAAACCTTCACTCATGCTTGGGCGAATGGAGCGATATGGACTGATCGAGCATGGGTATAGGGGACACTGGCAGCTGACTGATACTGCTCAAGTGGTAACAGGGATGTTGTCGCTGAGTAAGTTTGATCCGTGGCTACGCAAGCGCCTTCAGGAGCGACTTTGCGAGAAACGCGGGCTGGTAGCTGCGGGGCAACTCCATCCCGCGCATTATCAGGTGGAAGCATCCAGGCAGGAGCAAATCCTATCTGCCACCCTTTATCTATTCGAGCTGGTCTCCGCAGACGGAGCCACGTTTTATAAAATCGGCCGGACACTGAGAAACGTTGAGCAAAGATTGGCTGAGGTGAGTCGAGATATGAAGCTGATGCTCCACGTCCCCATCCAAGGAAAGATCCTCAAGGCGATTGAAGGCGCCGGCCACATTGAGAAATACACCCTCTGGAAATACCGCGCTTCGCTACTAGCAATAGGACGATACCAAGAGTACCTGCAGCTGATGCCCGGAGATCTTCGCGGACTCAAGAGCGAGCTAACGCGCTTCGAGAATAGCCGCGATGCCTTCAATGAGTCAGAGGTTGTCATCGCATCGGGTAAATGGACCAATGAGGGTCGTGTGCCAGGGCCCACTCGGGACCCTGGCTAATCAATCATGCACCGTGAAGAAGGGAATCTTATCCAACGAACTCGGAGGTCAAGCTGTCAGAACGCCTGGCATACACTACGATCGGGCACGATCTCACCGATATTCTGCTTCTGGGCACATACAGCAACATCCACTCCGTATGGAAGCTGTATATGTGCGACGTCACCAAAAGCTACCTCGATCCTCTTCGTAACCTGCTGGCTGACCTGCAATGCCTGTATGTCAGCAGGTACCTCCTGCTTAATTTCCTGACCGTTTACGACGTGCGTGTAGGTGCGGCCAACCTGGTAGTTCAGGTTGATTGCCACTGTTGCTGCAGTTGGACTCGAAGAAATGATTTCAGCTGAGCCGTCGACGACTCCAAAACCCAATGAGCAGGCAGTGCGCGATTGGTTACAAGCACGCACTTCCATGGCTGGAAAACTGAGAGGGGTTGCCCCTCTGGATGTCTCTCGGACATCCCAGCTACCCCCTGTACCGCGCGACTGCTGACCGAACAGGTCAGGCCCGTACGCGGACACAGTCACAACGGCTGACTCCTTCTCGATGGACTTTCCACCGGCACAACCAGCAACCACTACAAAAGCAAGCAAAGACGCGCATCGAACAACTGCATGCATAGAGAAAACCCCGTAAAAATTTACTGCGCTGCCCTGAATGTCCAGCGCTCTAAAACAAAATATCGGACTCAATCAGCAATTTCATTCCAACTGGGGTGCATTTCCAGCAAAAAAAACCCGGTCTATGACCGGGTCCAGTTCGTGAAAATTGTACCTTTCATCAGCATCCTGTCGACTATGGAACAGAAGCGTCATCGTTCGCTTGCTCGGGGGTCAGCAGCAACGCTCTTTCACTCTCGATATCCAGCAACGCACGTGCACCGGCTTCGCTCATGCCACTTTCCGGAAGGTGTCCCAAGTTTAAAAGCGCAGACAGCCTGGCATCAGCATTGAGGAACTCCAAATCACAACCGCACTCCGTCACTCGCTCCTCTGGTGGAGTAGCTAGCAAATTTTGCAACGTGGCCAAATGGACGCGGGTTTCTTGAATTATCGCGTGTTCTAGTCGAGTCATCCTAGCTTCCTTATGAGGATGGGGGGTTCGCATGATCACCAAAAAGATTGTTTTAGCGCTATCAGAAATGTCTGGCGAGCGCGTCGGACATTTCGCTTTAGCGTCCAGCCATGACAGTGCGTTCAGTTGGCCGAGCCTCGACATGCATATGTCCAAGCCATTTATAGCTGTCGTCCACACCACGCCGCCAGACTTTACGCTCGGGCCAACGCCAATAGGCTACTTCTCGAGGAGCACCCAGTTTAAGCCAACACACGCGGCTTCCCGGAGTCAAAAGCACATGTGATGCATCCTCAGGGGCAGTAGACCAATCCGCGACCGGCTTTGAAGGAAGCTGAACACTAATCGCAAATACCGCAACAGGCTCTTCTCCAAAATGCGCATGGGTAATGGTGGTCTCTCTATACCCTTGCCAGGGTAACGATAGGCGCCGCGCAAGATCCTCACGCTTGGGATACCCCTTAGTCAGCACAACGGCGTCATAGCTACGCCCTTCCAGGCGCTTACGCCAGTAAGGCGTAACGAGGCGGTACTCCTCCTGTTTCTCGCCTGCCATGATCGCGTCAAAATATTCGCCCTTTAGGGCCAGCGTAAGGGTGGACATCGGTTATTCCTGTCGATCAGATTGTGTCTAGGGAGAGTGTTTGCTGGGGACTTACTCCGGTCGGTCGGACCGTGTCAAAGCCCAAGGTCACAGCGTTTTTTTCCTCAATCCAAAATCGCTCACGTTCGGTGATAAACCTGACAGCGTCCGTGCAGTTCTCTGGAAAATCGATTACTTCAATCACGGAAAAATCAAAGTCAGTGATCGGGGTGGACTTGATAATTTCGTGAAATTTACTTTCTCCAGGGTACGTCACGTGCTGCCACCAACGCAGCGTAAACGGTTGCGTGGTCTGACCTACGTACACCCTCCCGGTTGAAATTTGCCGCACCTGGTAGATGACCGCCGGCACTTTCCCCTCCACGACAAGCTTGAGGTCACGAATATCACGCGCCTTTCCAGCGGTGGCGCATCTTGCTGAGCAGTAGTCAGCACCACTGTTGTCTGAGTAGGGATCGTTGTATTTGTCGATCGGTCGAAATTTAGCCCCGCACTCTTTGCACTGCGTTTCCCGGAACCGCCTGAGGATGTATTCATCACTAGGATCAATCTCCGATATCCGTAAAAGATAGTGATGCTCATCGAGGTCTTTTTTCAGGACCCGCACCGGGAACTGGCGGCCTTACTCCTCCTCAATAATTTCCTTTGCCTTTTTCCTGTCTGCGGCGGTGACAAGGCCGCTGAAGGCCGGTGGAAATGCCCATTCCGACTCACCGTCGTATTCGGACGTCTTACGTGCTTTGATCTGGTAGTAATAATCAGGCATGCGACGTTCCTCCGATGGCGCTTTGATGATGGGTACCAAGCTTTCGCAAGCAGTAGTAGCAAGTCACCTCTGCCTTGTTGAACGTCACCAACCGCATGTAGCCGCAAAGGGTCCCCCGCTCGCCACGGCTGTAGTGATTTCGCGAGATATCAACGGGCATACCCCGCTCTGCATCAGGACAGAAAAAATGAATCTTTCGCGGTCTCATGGTCGGTCACCCTCCTCACCGGCCGCGTGCACGTTTTAGGTCGACGAGTGTCCTTGTCGTACAGGGTGAAAAGCGCTTCATGGCGTAGCTCGATGAAGCGAACCAATTGAATGTTGTCCGAGCAAACTATTCGGTACCGCCTGCCGAACTTGTCGAGATCATCGTTTTCTTGATCGCAACTCATCGCCAGGCCGTATTGGTCGACTACGGCTGACGTCGGTACCGATGAAATTTCGAAAAAATATCGAACACCCTTCACACAGGTCCAGCTGACGCTGTGTCTGCTGTCTGCATATGCTGTCGGGAGTTGCCGAGGCGGCAGGGGCTTGGGGGTCACTATGATGTAGACGGCGCATGCTGACCCGAGGATAACGATCAGCCACTTGAGAAGGCTCAGCGCCTGTTTGAGTTTACTGGGTGTTGTTCTAGGGGGCATTGGAGAGCTCTCTTAGGCATCAATCTCTGGACGATGCCCAATTTTCTCACCCTACCCTAAAGCGCAACCCTTCAATCAACACCCAAGTAGGGGCAAACGGACAGGGAGAACCGATGCGAATACTGGCATCGATCACGCGCGTTTAACGATATCGTTGCAAGTCTCAGAAGTGGCGTGAGTTCGACCGCTTCTGTGCCAGCTCTCAGTCGTTCCGGAGCTCACGTAATAGCCAACACATTCAAAATCGTTCCGTGTCGATGCACGATCGACACCTACGCGCTCTCCGCCGCGGGTGAGATATTCCCCCGGACCATCAATGACCACTTCTAGTGAGATTAAGGGGACGAAATATGCGCTCATGATGGTGTAGCTCCGCTGACTTATGGTTTGGGAAATGGCGGACACCGAATCCCAACTCGATACAGGAAGTCTCTCAGATCACCGCAAAGCGCAAGCCCCACACCCACTATGAATGGGGGCAAAAAAGATCACCGAGGATTGGCACGACGAGCAAGTTCAATCGACCAACGTCCGGGTTCCACGGCATGCAGGAAAGTTAAGACAGCCCAAGAAAACATTGTTAGAAATGCCCTGATTGTTTGATCGAGAGAAACGAGGCGTCATACCGAGCGCAGGGCTTCCCTGAAAACTACATCATCGACCGCGGCCACGATGGTCGGAAGCTGAACAAAACTCAGATGTGTAAGATGGTCGGCAATAGCGTATCGCCATTGCAGTTGGCAAGGATCGCAGAATTTAACGACCCGTGGAAATCACGTCAGCAGGCGATGCTCGCTGCATAGACAGGAGACTCAAATGAACGAGGTGGTAGAGCTGAGCAGAGATGAACTCTTTGCCCTTTCCGTGCGGTTTCGAGAGGCAGTCGAGAAAGTCCTGAGTGAACTACCTCGAGTCCCCAGCAACCTTGATCGTTTTCCGAATGGCTGCTGCGGTCAACTTTCGTGGATGCTAGGACAAATCCTCAATGACCAGTTTGACGACCGAGTACTTTACGTATGCGCCAATCATTGCGAGGGAAACGGAAGTCACGGTTGACGCAACAACCAAACAGCACGCATAAAGCACTCATCGCCAAATTCCGATTGACCAGTTGCAACAGCGCGAATACCAACATCAGTCCCCCGACCATCATCCCGTGCCATTGGGCACCAACACGTGGTGACAGGAACGAAACATCCCACATTTCAGTTTCTGATACGGGTATCTCAAGTGCTAACCAGACTCCAGAAATTACACACGCAACAAGGTACAGAATGGTGAGGAACAGTAGGCCGGCAACAGCCATCCCCACCTTTGATTCCGTCGGCGGTGTCTTGGAAGCAACAGCTGTGTTGGGCGAAATAATATTTGAGCTCATGGGCTGCTCCTATTGGTGGGAAGGAGCGTTCATTTTCTGCCCATGTGCCTTAAAGGAATGCCAAGTTGGACCCGTGATTAGGTGTGGATTACTTACCGCCTCGGGTTGTCCGATGGGCGCGACCATGCACCTTAACGAGCCGTCTTGGACTTGGAGTAAAGGAGCCAGTTCTTCACAGAAAATCAAGCCCGCAGGCCTGGCCGCTGCTGCAGTGGATCAAATCGGAGAATCAACAAACTTTTCCAATGATGCTCAATTAGGTGTCCTATTCAAATGAAGCACCCGCCGTAGTCCTGCATGTTGATAATGCTTTCATCATCTGGATGTGATTCGACATCTAAAGTCATTGACCTACCGCCGACCCCTGCCCCCTTCCCCATCGAGGTGAGTTCACCAGCGCTGCGCACTTTAAAGCCTTCCAGCGGACCGGCCATGAGAGCGCTCGCCACCTCTTCGTGAACCAGGTTATTGGGGAACAACACCGGATAAGCGACCGAAAAGCCCCCTTCGTCATCACGGATGAACATCACATATTTCATGCGACCTGAGCCTCTTCTGTCTCTGCAGCATTCTTACTAGCATTTTGAGAGGCCTTCTCCTCCGCTTTCTTGGCCTTCTCCTCAGCTGCCTTTTCTTTTCTCTCGATTTCGTCGAGCAGGCCCTGCAGAAGCAACCGATTTTTCTCACTCAATTGCTCGAACGCCGGATCCTTCGAAATGTTCTTGGCAGCTTCGTACAAGGGCTTTGACTGGCTTTTCACGACCTTGTCCAGTCGGCCACCTGGAATGTCTGCCTTGGTGACCTTTTTCTTGCCTTTCTTGACTGAGGTCGCCAGGCCTTCCTGCAAAATCTTCACAGCATCACCGCGATGTTTGCGCATCACTTCCAGCGCCAACCCGACAGAGACTTCGCCCTTCTGAAGCATTTCAATAATGGAGAGAGGCGCGGCAACCACTTCGAGTAGTTGTTCGACATAGACCGGGCCAAAATGAAGCCGCTCGCCAATTCGCTCTGCCGACCACCCATAACTGAGAAGACGCTTTGCTACCAAGGCTGTTTCGAAGGTACTTAGACGACGGCCTTCGTTGTTGGCCACCAGACCAGCAACAATGTCCTCAAGGCCGATCCCCTTTGTCGGAAGGGTCACAACCGGAAAGTTAGTAATCGGCGCCCCTTCGCTCAATGCGAGCTTTAGAGCCTCGATACGGCAGTGACCGTCGCTGACGTAAGCAACAGACCCTCCCTCTTCCTCAACGATGAAGACCTCAATCGGCTTGCTCGACTTGAAGCCGATTTGCTTCATGCTGTCGGCGAGCTCCCGGATGTGCTGGTCCAGACCAGCGTCTCTGACTCGAACGTTGAGCCCCTCCATTACACGCAGCTTGCTGAGCTCGGATACCGCCGGCATCCACAAATCACGCGACTTGGCCCCCATGCCTTTCTCCATCGCGCCCTTGATAGAGCCGAAAAGAAAGTCGACGCGCAGTTCGCTTGGTGGGATATCGGCCTGGGTGAGCTCGAAAGATTGCTCCGGCATTTGAGTCTGAGTCATGGCTGGTCTCTCATTCCTAAGATTATGGATGTGGGCGTCATCGCCTCTCATGTGACCCATAGTAAGGAAGCTCGTGATAATGCAACCCCTGCATTGAGCCGCAGTTTGGGCTCAATCCAACACAGTTCAGTGCAGACAGCCCATTGTGGGCTGGCGGCATCAGACACACCGGGTCAATTACCGAAAGGTCGCCGAAGGTGCATCGTTATAAGAGCTGACTATGGGGTAAGCCAGCCAAAAGATTCTTTTGAGTGGGGATCGTCCCATTTGCAGGTACGGACCAACTATTTGCATGCCGCGCATTTTGAGAGAATCAGCTCCTCATTTTTGACGCCACAGAGCCCCCCCTCCCATGCTCTACATGCTTTCCTGCTTGGTAATTTCCTTGTCCTGCCTTTTCGGACTGTTCAGCCATATGAACCGGCTGATTGAGCACGCCCAAAATAATGGGACCTCACGCCCCTCCCCTCTGACGACTCTTATCCTGGGCTTGATGCTTTTCGCGACGAGTGCACCGATAGCGCTGACAATTCTCTCCGACCAAACGATGACTTTGGATGCAAGTTACGGACGACTCTCAGTGCATCTTTTGGCAATGGGCGGCGCCTCGGCAGTCGGCTGGGGTGTTTGGAAGCTCTATTTAGCCTTCAAGGTTCAGAGTGCTGGCTTCTGGAGTGCCGGGCACATCATTTTGCTGATGACTGCTGGCGGCGTCTGCTTGATGTCGGCAGTTGAACATTTATCGTTCTATCGCAGTAGCTCAGATGGTTGGGCAAACCTCGAGCTCATCAAGGAGATTTCGCCGATTTCAGACATGGCAAACTGCGATGCTTCGATCGTCCTGGTACGAAACAGCGATACCGGAGCAATGGAGTATCGGTGCCCAACGATCATGATTGTTAACCGTCATTCCTCTCAACCATTTGTGCCCTGGCCGGACTACACCGAGGGGAGCAGCCAGCAACTCGGCGATGCCATTCGAGATATCAAATCCCAAGCGACTGTGCCTGACCAATAGAACTCCACCAGCGTCAACTCTCAATGTCCCAGCTCACCGCTGGGATTTCTTACGGTCCGAACCGGTCATCTTCCGCTTATATAGCTACCATAATCTCCGGAACGGACATCAGAGGGCCACTTAAAGATTGCTCGATGACGGCCGATAACAGTAAATGCCTTCTACTAAGCATCAAAAAAATAAAGGCATATATTTAAATGTAATCCCGACTTGAGCGGGGTTGCATATTGTAAGACGGGATTTAAATTAGTTTCGTAAGCAGCGCCTAACAAGCTGCGAAGCTAAGAATCACCTTAAAGGAGCTACATGGATGAAAAACAAAGTAACGATCGCCCTGGCACTTCTCATCAGTGTTGCAGCATGCGGTGCTTCCGCAGGAACCGGAGGCAACGGCAGCGGCAACCCAAAGAACGACGCAGGCCATCCTACCAAGGAACCTATCGCCCATTACATTTGGAAAGAAGGCAAGCTCGTACCAAACCCAGAGCGCTCGGAAAACACGGCTAAGCCTGTCGAACAACAATCGGCAAGCATTGATGTAGAGAAACCTTAAATACTTCAAATGAATAAAGCAGCTTCGGCTGCTTTTTTCACATCACTGAATAAGGATTATTGCGCGTTAGTCGCCAGTGTTTTAATTAGTTGCCATTGGGCTGTGCGATAGGTTGATAAGGAGTAACCAATGCAGAATAAGCGCTACCCGCTGTTGATTGAAGGGCAAAAATATTCCCCACAAGATCAATGGCAAGAAGCGTTCGCACCTCACGTGGAAGAGCTGAGCGAAGCCTTGGGCTTTGTGGAAGCTCGTTGCCTATGCCTTGAAGACAGCCACCTGGCGCCAAGCATAATGATCAGGCGACGGCCAGAGCGCTCAGGCTATGCGTACATTCGTGCCCCAGGCACCGGTAATCTTCATGCCCCAAGTTGCGTCTTTCATTCTCCGCATCAAAACCTCAACGGCCTTAATAGTTACAACTCAAATGCAATGAAAGAAACGCTGGAGGGAACTATTTGCATCAACCTCAGAAAAAAACTAAAACAATCTCCTGATGCGACTCATCAGTTGTTTGATGATGCAGAGCAGTCAAAATTAAGAGCTTTCGGTTTAAAGGGGATCCTCCACCTCATTTGGTCAGAGTCGCGGCTCAACTTATGGTTCGACAATGTTAAATGCCAACGACGCCTTGGGATGGTCAATTTAGCGATCAGGCAGGTTGCGGCTCGAATTATCAGCCAAGACACCCCTCTTGACAGAAATTTACTTTTACACGCTCCAATAGGAAGCCAACAGGAGCAACTCAACAACGACGTAATCAACTCGTCACTAGCAATCAACAGCAAGACTTTACTGATTGCGCCACTAAGGCCATACAACTCGAAAAAATATGATTCAAATGTATCAAAACTTCCAGTAGTTGGAAATTTCGGTTTCTCGGCGATTTTTATTGGTACACAGCACTGGGAGCACTTCGTGAAAGAGTATCCAAACGAAGTTAAACTTTGGAAAGAGGGGCACACTGTAATTGCGCTCGCGCGCCTTGCAACGAAAAACAACGGGACTTTTAATATCGCGCAGGTTCGAGATCTGGCGTTGATGGCTGTAAGCGAAGCGTGGATACCTATCACCTCACGTTCCGATCTGGCAAACGAGTCAGCTCTCAGAGCTGAGCGCGTGAGTTTTATCAAACCTCTACGATACGACGCCCCTATCGACCTAGAAATACCGGATTTCCTTATGGGGTTGTGCCGAGATAAAGGAAATTTAGGACATTCGTTCTGTAAGCCATTGTAATTTCTGTATTTTTTATTGATTAGATTTTCTGCTTAAGCCAATGCCCAAAGAGCTGTCATTCCGTATCTAGCTATGGCTTGCGCCGCAGTAACGAGCCCGCCGCGTTCTCCTCGAAGGCTCTCGCCTCTTCGATATAGCCGTGGACGGTGCCGTCGTGCCGCCAGCCACCCTGCCGTTTAATTTCCAGAAAATCCGCCCCAGCCCGATGGGCGCTGGTGGCCAGTCCACGGCGCAGACTGTGGCTGCTCATCTCGGGCACATACGACAGCCCTGCTGCTTCGGCCCGGGTCGCCAAGATGGTATTCACGCTACCCTCGTGCAGCGCCACCTCGCCGAGTACTCCCCAGCGACTGATGCGCCGGAACAGTGGCCCCTGCTCGATCTGAGCAGCATCCAACCAGCACCGTAGGGCCCTCGCTGGGCAGCAGACGCTGTCGCCGTACGGGATTGCCTTATCCAGTCCTTCTCCACCCTGATCGGTTTTGGAGCGCGGCAGCGTGATCTGCAGTCCCTCCCGCTCCCACTGAAGATTTTCCACCTCCAGCGTGACCAGTTCGCTGCGCCGGAACGCGCCGAAGTACCCCACCTGTAGCAGCGCGCTGTCACGCCGGGCGGCGAGCCCTTCGAGGGTGTCCAGGTGCGCCACGATGCGTTCAAGATCCTCCAGCAGCAAGGCCTTGGCTTTTTGTCGAGGCCGCCCGTGGACTCGCTCAATCCCGCGCAAGGTCTTGCGCACCGTGGCGCTGGCTGCTGGGTCGGGAAAGCCCTGATAGCGGTGCCATTGCGACAGTGCGGTGAGGCGCAGCGCCAAAGTGCGTGGATTCAGCACGTCCGCGAAGGCCAGCAGGTAGCGAATCAGCGCCACTTGATCACACGGCAGCACGCCGCCCCAGGCCTGAAAGTGGCGGACGGCCGAGCGGTAGGTGCGCCGGGTGTTGTCGGTGGTCGCAGCCGCGAGAAAGCGTTGATGTTGCTGGGTCAACTGCTCGGGGGTGGTGAGCGTACCGGGGGTACGCGCCGACGCCGCCGCTTCGTCGAGCAGTACCGAGGGGGCTGCTTTGTCGTGATTGCTGGCCGTCATCGCGAAGCGCCTGTTGAGGCCGTGTGTACTGCGGAGTATAGGAGCGAACGTCGACCGTGACGACGTAACTCGCGATAACTGAGCTTATCGTGGGTGAGTTGGCAGTCTCGCCGGGCTTAACTATTCTGTACTTAAATCGAGGTATTACGTTGTCCATAATACGGTACGAAAAAATCCGAGGTGTGCATGGCCCGTTCCGGCGTCCTTTATGTGCATGTCGCCCATGCGGCGGCCCGGCTCGTGGCCGAGGGCCACATCCCGACGATCGACGGTATCCGCGCGGATTTGGGCGGGACCGGTAGCAAAAGCACGATTGCCCCCTTGTTAAAACGCTGGAAAGCCGCGCACCCAGGCACGGTGGCACAGGCCGAACTCGGACTTCCGGCCGAACTGGTCCTGGCGGTGAAAGGTGTGTACGAAAAAGTTCAGGCGGAGGCGGCCCTGCAAGTCGAGCAGGCGGAGCAGCTGCATCAGGCAGCCGCCGCCGCGTTGCAGGAGCAGTTGCAGCAAGCGTTCGTGGAGCACGACGCGTTACTCACCGCTCAGGAGCAGCAGGCCCAAGTGCTGGCAGTCGCCATTACGCGCAGCCAAGGGCTGGCTGAAACCGTGCAGCGTCAGGAGGTGGTCTTGGCCAGCCTGGGCAGTGAAAAGCTCGGCCTCGAACAGCGCTTGACTGACCGCGCCTGCGAGGTGGCCTCACCGACCCAACAACTGCAGCAAGCACGGGTGCAGTTTGAGCATTACCAGGTATCGGTTGCTCAGCAATGCGCCGATGAGCGCCAGAGCGCTGAACAGCGCCACCAGCGTCTGGAACACGAACTGGCTGAACTCCGGCAACATCTGCTCGTTCAGCAAACCCAGCTGGGTGAACTGCAGGCACAGGAGCAGCATCAGTCGCAAGACATCGAACACTTACAGAGCACCCTGCTCACGGCCCAGGAAGCGCTCACCCAAAGCCGCAGCGCGCATGAGCATGTGGCACTTCAA
Organism: Pseudomonas sp. G(2018); assembly: GCF_005502415.1. Lineage (NCBI taxonomy): Bacteria > Pseudomonadati > Pseudomonadota > Gammaproteobacteria > Pseudomonadales > Pseudomonadaceae > Pseudomonas > Pseudomonas sp. G(2018). The sequence goes on from NZ_SCOO01000028.1 coordinate 88,396, forward strand.
CTCACTGAGTTGAAGCAGATGCATCAGGCACTGGAACAGCACCATGGTCATGGCACGCAGTCTTTGGCTGAGGCGCAGACGAACCTGGCCGTGATCGAGCGAGAGCGAAGCCTGCTGGCGGAGCGCTTAACTCAAACTGAAACCCAATTGACCGAGTTGACCACAGAAAAACAGCTCCTCCAGCAAGACAAAGCGGTGTTATCCAGTCAACTCGCGGAGTTCAGGACGCTGACGCTGAGCCCACCTAGGGGATTTTGAGGTTCTGGACGACCAGGGCATCGCCAAGGAAGACTATTTACTCAGCCTTGGCGCAGCCGGAGTCGTTGCTATTGGCAACGGCAACAATGATTGTCACATGCTAGACAGAGCGGCTCTGGCGATCGCGGTCATTGGCGGGGAAGGCGCTGCAATGAGCACACTGACCAAGGCAGATATGGTCGTGCAAAGCATCCAGGTGGCCCTCGACCTGTTGTTAGAACCGCGCCGCATCGTCGCGAGCCTCAGGACATGAGTTCGATAGCAACGCTGCGGGAGCCCACTGCTCTCACTCAACGAATGAATGCCTTGCGTCCGGTGAAGCAACGGAAAATCTGCCGTCCGAGTAAGGGAAAGTCCAGGCTTCGCTCACATAATGGCCAGATAGACCAAGAGCAAAGCTCCCAGAATTGCGGTGATGACATTGATGCTCGGCCCCGAGTTGACGCTGTAGCCCTGCGGAATTTCAACAGGTTTGAGCGTCTTGATCACCTTTCGATATTGCCAAGATGACCAGCATGCAACCCATGACCCTAGCAATAGAAAACCTAACCCGATCCAAAAAGAAAAGCGCGTCTCTGGGCCTTCCCGAGGTACCGGGCTGCAACAAATGCAGCAGCAGCCCCGATCGTTCAATCACAAAGCCAAATGCCATGAGTGAAAGACTGGTTCGATTCCAGGCCAGCAATGTTCTTTCGGCAGCAAAAAAACTCTAGGATCATTGAGGTCAGACATTCAATATTTCCAGGCTAAAAAGCATGTTGAATTACGCTCTATACAATTGCATTCGTGGTTAACCGAATGTTGACCGATTTAACGTAGAGGCGCGGACTTCAAAGCGGTGCCTTTGTTTATATACAGCCTGGCCCCATAGCGCCAACCGACTGACGGCAGTGGCCCTCGACGTGCTGTTTCCTTTCAGGGGGGAACCAGAAAAAATAGTTCACGCGCAAGGATGTCGCCGTGAATTATAAAAAATTATTAATAACAAATGGTTGCGAGTGAAGTGAGTTAATTTCCCCCTTATCTCGGCATAACCCCCTGATGACTTGACTCAACCTCCGCACAATTTCCCATAACGCGGCCCCCCCTTTCAAGAGCGGTCACACTAACTCAGCGTGTTTGTGTAGTCGCCGTTACCAAATATATGCCATGGCGTTCACTTGAAAGTACTGTGCAGTTATTAATTTCATGAGTTCATGTTGATAAGCGGCAATGGAAAAGTAGCTAGCATGTCTACTCCACCAATTTTCCCCAGTTTACGATATGTTCTATGTTACTGTTGCAACAGATAAGTATTCGACCTGACATTTACCCGCACAAATACATATCTTTTTTTGTAACAAACCAGCCTTGAATGTCTCTAAATAACAGAAATGCGGTAATGCTAATTGATTGTATAAATTCAAGAGTGAGAGGAGGTTCCGACAACGCAGGCATCTCCGCCCTAGGCACAGGGACGTGCCAACCAATTTTGTAGCGTGCGCTTAAGCCAAACCCAATAACTTGTACTACATATAGGAAGATAGTGAATGGCCGTTTTTTTTAGCATATGGTGCAAACCAGCTATTTTAAGTGGGGCAGCTTGGGTCGCACTGGCTGTCGGTACAGTGCTCAATCTTATTAACCAAAGCGATGCAATTTGGAACAACCAAAATATTTCCTGGTGGAATTTTCTGCTAAATTACGCTGTACCCTTTACAGTATCGAGTTACAGTGCGGCTCGACACGAACAAAAAGCACGATCAAAAAGCCGTCTATAATTCATAGTAGAATTTTAAGGTTACACACATGCTCCGTTCTATGTAGATAGCATTGAGCAAATGGACGG
>NZ_SCOO01000029.1:0-89752 GCF_005502415.1 Pseudomonas sp. G(2018)
GCTGCCAGCGCCCTTGAGCACCACGACAGCTGTATATTTTTTGCTCAAAGCACGCACCGCCGCAGGGCGATCAGCCTGAACCTCGGCAGTACTCATGCCCAGCAACCGCGCCGTCGACTCGATCGATCAGCGAATGAAATGTTTGTGCGCGACGCACGATGATTTGGGAGGGGGTGGCCTTTTTCCTGGGGCTTAACCTATACCGATTAGGGTATAGTACAACGAGTACCGCTTATCGGACAGTTTACCCTGTACCGAAATACTGCTTTCCATACCCTAACGAGTACTCATATATTGAATACACCCAAAACGGTATAGGAGAGAGCTGCCATGTTTATTCGCGCCTACTTGCGGGCCAGCACAGAGGATCAGGACGCTAGTCGTGCCCGCGATTCTCTCGAGCAGTTCGTCGCAGCACACGGTAAGGGAATTGCCAGCGAGTATCTGGAGAACGCCAGCGGAGCGACCGCTGAGCGGCCTGAGCTGCGTCGCCTGCTTAAGGATGCGCGCAAGGGTGACGTACTGCTTGTGGAGTCCATAGATCGCCTCACGCGCCTCTCTGTGGAGGACTGGCAGAAGCTCAAGAAGGTGATCGACAGCAAGGGGCTGTGCATCGTCGCGCTCGACCTGCCAACGAGCCACAAGGGCATGCAGGACGTCAAAGGTGATGAGTTCACCGGGCGGATGCTCAGCGCAATCAACTCGATGCTGGTGGAGATGATGGCCGCCATAGCGCGGAAGGATTACGAACAGCGTCGCGAGCGCCAGGCACAAGGCATTGCGAAGGCCAAGGCTGACGGGAAGTATCAGGGTCGACCAATTGACGAGGCGCTGCACAAGCGAATCAAGGAGTGCCGCGTCGCCGGGATGAGTTTACGAACTACTGCGACGACTGTCGGCTGCGCTCTCAGCACAGTACAGCGGGCGATGCGGCAATGATGGCCACGGAGGCATATAGCTATCAATCAGAAAACCCGCAGCAGCCGCTCTAGCTCGCTGGTTTCAGCGATTTAATGGGATTTAATGGGTTGTTGATAGACTTGGCGTTGAGGGCATTAACGACTGAAAGCATTGATTTAGAGCGGTTCTGGCACAGTCCTAATGGACTTAGGCCGTTTTTAATGCACCGTTTTGCATTCTGTCCGTAGAGCACATATACAGCCTGCACACTGCATATACAGCTGTACAATCCTGTACATTATTATTATTTACCCCTGAATATAGAGATAAGTATATTAAGCGTATTAAAAGGCTCTCCAGCCCTGTGCCTACAAGGCTCCCAGCCTAATCCACCGTGCTAAACCCACTCTATTACTTAATGGGTCTCGCCCTATTAAAATTTGTGCAGCGTTCTAAGAACTAATTCCTTAAGCCTTTTTAGCATATGTGCTCAGAACGGAGTTAAAAGTACCCCGGTCCTGGAAAGTGCCATCATTGGCAGCCCGTCAGCCCACCCCCGGACAGGCCAAAGTCCATAGTTTTTCGACGTAATCCGCCCAAGCCTGCATTGCCTCGCGGCGCTGATCCAGCAGCTGTGCTCTGGCGTATGTCGCCCCCAGTGCCCCCGGCATCCGGTGCCCCAAGCACAGCTCCAAGACGATCGGGTCAATCCCCAGTTCTTCGTGGCCCAAGCTGCGGAACGTAGATCTGAACCCGTGACTTGAAACGGCGCCGCGTTCGTACCCCAGGCCTTTGCGTATTCTCACCAGTAGCGTGTCGGCGGATATAGGTACGCCAAACTTCCCCGATGATGGAAAGACCCAGGTCGGCGGGTCCACGGCTTCGCTGGCGGCGGTCTTTCCGAAGGGCGCAGTGTTGGGCATCCCTTTCCTGTTTAACGCCTGGCTGTGCTCTTGTAGCGCACGCAATTGGGCGACAGCCTGGTTGGGCAGGGGGACGATGAGAGGTTGGTCGGTCTTGGGCACCACAAAGCGCCATTCGGCTTTGTCGAAGTCTACCTGCTCCCATTTCATGCCGGTCAGTTCGGCAGGGCGCACCGGGAGCAGCACCAGCAGCCACAGCGCACTGACTACCGGGTCGTTGTAGGCGACGTAGTTGTTCAGGCGGCGCAGGAACTCGGACAGGTCGCCTGGGGTTTCCAGTGCGGCGTGGTGCTTGGTCTTGTGCTTCTTCAGCAGTCCTTGACGCCCGACGGCGACGTTCTGGCTGACCAGTTCGTTGTCCATGGCGTGGCCGAGGATCGTGCGCAGCAGGGTCAACGAATAGCGGGCCATCGTGGGGGAGGTGGCCAGGCGCTCGAGTATCGTCCTGACGTGCCGGACTGTGATGTCGGTGACTGGAAGATCACTCAGGACAGGAAACAGGTGGTTTTTCAGCGCACCGCTGTAGCCGGCCAGGGTCTTGGGTTTGAGGTGCGAGTTGAGTTCAAGCCATTGCTCAGCGACCTTCTTGAAGGTATTCGATTCTTTGGCGCGTTGTGCTTCTCTCTCGGCAAGTTCCTTTGCTGCCTTCGCCTTCAGTGGATGAATTCCAGCGGCTACAGCGGTGCGCGCGTCTTGCGCCAGTTCACGCGCTTTGCTGATGGAGACGTCGGGGTACACGCCCAAGGCGAGCAATCCCTCTTTGCCATCCAGTGAGAACTTGAATCTCCATAGTTGGGAAGTGCTGCTAACTTGGAGAAATAGGCCTTTAATAGTTCCTTCGGAGTGTTTTCCAAGTTTCCCCTCCTTGATAATGAGTGCGATGTTCTCGTCACTGTCTGCTTTGCGTTTGGTTGGGGTGGTTGTCATGGGGTATCCGAAGGCGACGAAAGGGTGTGGATACCCCAAAAATACCCCGTTTTCTGGTGGTCGACAACGAAAAAAAGGGGTATGTTGATACGTAATGAAGTCGTAACACCCAATGAAATATGGTATTTTGTCGGTGATGGCTAAAATTTCAGGTGATAGGTGGACTTCATAATCAAATCCCATGCGAGCTGAAATAAAGGGCGCACCTTAGCTCAGATAGTTGATGGGACGTATGAACTGACGTACCTGTAGCAGCAATATAGGAATGTTCCTACAAACGAAGAGGAATAGGCTTACGCATCAACTAGGTTTTTTATAAGAAAGGGTGAAAGTTGTTTTTGTTTGGTTGGAATATTGGTGGGGTGGTTTTTGGGTTTTATTGTTGAAGTTGAACTTTGTTTGTTTGGCGGTTTTTCAACGGTGCTGAAGTCAATAGTTGTATGAATTCGGTTTGTTTCAATGGCTTGACCAGATAACCGAGCAGTGGAAGGTCATGAATGTTTGCCATGTTTTCAAGTCCATCCAGTTCAGCCTGTGTCAGGCTACTTAAAAGGATCGCTTGTTTGATCATGCCGCGACGACTGGCGAACCTGACCAGATCAATGCCGGAGATATCGGGCAGACATTGATCGCACAAAAGAATATCGAAAGGTTGCTCGGCACCCAGCATTTGATGCAAGGCGCCCTGGGCACAGTTGGTTGTGTGTCAACCGGGTGAAACCGTAACTCTCAAGCAGGTATTGAGTAGCCCTGAGCTGAAATGGATGATCTTCCACCAGCAATATGCGCAGATTGTCTTTGATCATATTATTCACGCTTCTTTTATTTGAGCAAAGTAGACGTGATTGTTTCGTGTCAATGCCAGGTAATCGATCAGTTCGCTCGACATTGTCTGTAGGGGGATTCAGCGGGTGTTGAATGCACTTGCTTTGACAGGGGGCTGACCGACCATCACGGGCGGTGTAATGGCCGGTCAACGGCACTCGTCAGTGACTTGAACGCCCCGTCATCTCCAGCGCCATGTCGCTGGCGTAGCTGTCCGTCATCCCGGCGATGAAGTCGATCATTCGCAGAAATGATGTGTGCAGCGGGGCATGGGGGTCAGGTGCATTATTTCCCAGCAGGTCGAGAACCCGTCGGCTCTTGAAGGAGGGCGTGCGACCGTTGTGTTGCTCGAGCGCTGCGCCACAGAAGGCGTTGAGCAAAATTTCCAATGTGGTGTAGGCGCCGATTTCGTGCAGGGTCTTGCGCTTGTCCTGGAAGATTTTTTTGCGTGCCATGTCTTTTGCATTCAGGACGCAACGTTTGGCCGGGCCGTGCATGTGTTCCACCAGATCGCCGGGCAGCGTACCGGCCAGCAATATGTCTTGCTGTTCGACAAAGGCGCGGGCTGCGGCATTGGTCAGGTGTTCAATGGCCTTGCCGCGCAGGATGGCCAGTTTGCGTCGTCGAGAATCTCCGGGGCCGAGTTGCCGATAGGTTTCCGGCAGATCGTCGCCTACCAGATCCAGCAACAGGGACTCGACTTCGGCATATTCCAACAGCGCCATTTCCAGACCGTCCTCGAGGTCGATCAGCGCGTAGCAGATGTCGTCGGCGGCCTCCATCAGGTACACCAACGGGTGGCGCGCCCAGCGCTGTTCTTCGAGTTGCGGCAGGCCGAGTTTCTGGGCGATCTGTTCCAGCAGCGGCAGTTCGCTCTGGTAGCAGCCGAACTTGTGTTTCTTGTACCCCAGCGAGTCGGCATGCTTGGCCGTCCACGGGTATTTCAGATAAGTGCCGAGAGTGGCGTAGGTCAGCCGTGTGCCACCATCAAACTGGTGATACTCCAGCTGGGTCAGTACCCGAAAGCCCTGGGCATTGCCTTCGAAGTTGAGGAAATCGTTGCGTTCGGCTTCGCTCATTGCGTCCAGCCAGCCACGGCCGGCGGCTTGCTGGAACCAGTGACGAATCGCATCTTCGCCAGAGTGACCGAAGGGAGGATTGCCGATGTCATGGGCCAGACAGGCCGATTGCACCACCATGCCCAGGTCGCTGGGTTCGCACCAGTCAGGCAGGGCGCCGCGGATGGTTTCACCGACGCGCATGCCCAGCGAACGGCCGACGCAACTGACTTCCAGTGAGTGGGTCAGCCGCGTGTGGATATGGTCGTTGCTGGAGACCGGATGCACCTGTGTCTTGCGCCCGAGACGACGAAACGCCCCCGAGAAAATGATGCGGTCATGGTCTTTGTGAAAAGGACTGCGGCCGAGTTCTTGCGGGCTGTGCAGAGGCTTTCCGAGACGTTCGCGAGTAAGCAGGGTGTGCCAATCCAAGGCGGGTTCTCTCCGTCGGGTGACTTGAGGCTCTAGCTTCCCGGTTCGCGCGAGGAGCTGCAAGGGGGGCAGGGGATTCTCTTTTGGGTACCACGTCTTGCTGGGGGGGCTCGGGGTTACTGATCTTGCCGGGACTAATCAATGTGGCAGCGAGCCTGCTCGCGAAGACGGTCTGAAAGCCGCCCTGATTTCACGGATGCATGACGTCCAATTGCAGGCGCGAGTTCGCTCGCGAAAAACGCCCAGGCAACGCGGTCATTCAGACAGGGCGCGTTATCGTTGACGTCCTTCGCGAGCAGGCTCGCTCCCAAAGGGGATTGGGTGCGACCGCGAAAGTCAGGTCGGCTATCAGGCCGCCACGCTTTGGTTTTGTTCCTGCAGGCTGTTCCAGGTAACCCGCCATCACCCAATCAACAGCACTACCCTAAAGCCCAACCGCATCGATATCGATCAACAGCAACCGTTCGCCATCGTCAAAAAACTGCCCGGCGGTGAGGCAGTACTGATTGCTTGTGGCATCGCGATACGTGTTGGAAAGGGTCAATCGCCGCTCATCCCAGCCCTCCGCCAGCAGCTGATAGAAGTACGGACGCCAGGACCAGTTGTGGCCCAGGTAACGATGGTCTGTGACCCAGCCGTTGTTGCGCCTTTCCAGGTTCGGTGTCAACTGCGTACCGTGACGGTCGCACTCATAGAAGCGTAAAAGCCACGGGAAGGCGTCCGGTTGAGGCAAGGCGCTGAGCGGAGCGCGAGCCTGGGCCCAGGCCTGCAGGATCGTCATCAGCTCACTGAGTTGCTGGCGCATGATCATCAGACGTCCGCGTTCGGCCAGTTTCTGCTGAACATAGCGGTGACGCAGTTGTGCGAAGCGCTCGACAAAGGCGTCGGTGACAAAGAAATCTTCTTGCGCCCCGGCGAACAGAAAGCCCTGCACGTAGCGTGAACCGCATTCCAGTGCAAAATTTAGCTGGGCATCGGTTTCCACGCCTTCGGCGATGATCCAGCAACCGCTCCTCTCTGCCATTTGCGCCAGAGCCTTGACCACATCGCTGCTGGGTCCGCCCAGCGCTGCGGCCTGGAATAAACGCATGTCGAGTTTGAGGATGTCCGGTTGCAGCGCCAGCACGCGATCGAGCTGGGAGTACCCGGCGCCGAAGTCATCGATGGCGATCCTGGCGCCGGCTGAGCGATAACGAGCCACCACCTGAGCCAGTCGTTGGATATCGCCACCCAGTTCGGTGATCTCGAAAACGATTCGCCGTGGGTCGACATCATGTCTGCTTATTTGCTTGAGGCTCGGCAGGGGTTGGTCCGGGCGCAAGCGATTGATCCATCGCGGAGAAATGTTCAGGCTGAGAAACCAGTCGGAGGGCGCCTCATGCAATCGGCTCAAGGCATTGTCGCGCAGCTGACGATCCAGGTGACGCAGGGCAATGGCATTGATTCGAGGGTCGGCGAACAGCGGCCCTACCGATGCCAATTGACCATCGGATTGACGCAATCGCCCCAGTGCCTCGACACCTGCGATACGCCCGGTGGCGGTATCGATGAACGGCTGAAAGCAGGCGAGCGGTTGCCCGTCGATCACAAAGCCTCCTTGTTGATCTTGTTTTTGGATAAAGCCTGCTGACCGGGTAGGCACGCAGGGTTGAACCCCTCGATAAAGAGGTTCATCCCGTGCTATTGCAAGAATGTAGCCAGAAATGACAGCTCAGTGCTTGCGCGAAGAGCCTTGCATCACCAGTTTGATCAGCGGCCCCAAGGTGGTACCGAGTTGGACCAGCCTGGTCAGGCTGCCGATGCCGCCGTTTTTTGCCCCTTTGCCTGTGATGAAACCCAGCAAAGTCACCGCCGCCACGCCCCAGAGTGGAGCGTGCTTGATACCGAGGCCGTCATGTAGGCTTTGCGTTATGCCGCGAACACGCTGCAAGGGTTGCAGCAGTTGCGAAGATTCGTGGCGGATTTCCTGGCGGTGCATTTCCATGCGCAGGCGGATCAGCGCCTTGCGCATTTCCGTGCGCGAACTGTTTCGAGGTAGTTCAGGCAGGTTCATGGCAACAAGCGCTCCCGGTCATTGGCCAGCTCTTCCAGAGTGCCGTGGAAGGGCGAGGACTCATCGAAAATCGCCGCTCTCAGGCGAATGCCGCAGAAGATTGCCGCGAGGGTGTAGAACACACAAAGGCCGATGATAGCCGCCAGGCGATAGGTGTCCCAAAACAGGATCAGCACCAATGTCGATAATCCCACCAGCAACAGCAGGGTGAACACCAGCGCCAGGCCAGCGAATAGCAACAGGCTGACGGTGCGGGCTTTCTGTTCCTGCAATTCGATGCCGAACAGTTCGACATGGCTGTGCAGTAATCCAAGTACGGCGGCACCCAGGCGTCGCGATGAGGAGCTTGCGCCCGTCGTTGACGAGCCGATTTCGTCGGTCGCCATGATCAGCGCCGGGTTGCCAGCAGGCCGATAAGAAAACCTATACCGGCAGCGATGCCGACCGATTGCCATGGATTGGCCTGGACATAGTCCTCGGTAGCGGTCACGGCAGCCTTGCCACGTTCGCGCAGGGAGTCCTCGGTCAGCTTCAAGGTTTCCCGTGCGCGCAGGAGACTGTCGTGAATCTGGTCGCGCAACTCATCGGCTTGGTCACCGGCCAGGGAAGCGGTGTGTTCCAGCAACCGTTCGGTGTCGCTGACCAGTGTCTGAAAATCGTTCATCAGGATTTCTTGAGCAGTCTTTGCCTTGGTACTGGCCATTGGTGATCTCCATAGGTGGCGTCTGAAACGTTCGAGTATGAGCCTTGTGCGAAGGTTCAGTACAAATGACTGGTACAACTTTTGCTGTGTCGTGGTGCGCCAGCCTGCGCCGATGCGCTGTTGCCGGGCATGATTTACCTGAAACCCTGACTCAAACAATCAAAGCCCCGAGCAACAGTCCCGGTCGTGATCGGTTTTGACGAATTTTGTGCGCCAAAGCGGTTCATCGATCGTGACGCTTTCGATCCGAGGCGTCACAACATGGTGCATGGATAGCCCGCGCGAACTGCTTTGGTGCCTTTTTCAGCCTTAAGGTCTGCCTAATCCATGGAAAATCTGCAAAGTGCTGTGGACAGTCTGGTCCATAGCTCCAACACGTTGTTCATTCTGATCGGTGCGGTCATGGTTTTGGCCATGCATGCCGGTTTTGCCTTTCTTGAAGTCGGTACGGTCAGGCAAAAAAACCAGGTCAATGCGCTGTCGAAAATTCTCAGCGACTTCGCCGTTTCGACCCTGGCCTACTTCTTTATAGGCTATTGGATTTCCTACGGGGTCACTTTCATGCAACCGGCGGCGGTGATCAATGCAGATCACGGTTACGGGTTGGTGAAGTTTTTCTTTTTGCTGACCTTTGCCGCGGCGATTCCGGCGATCATATCCGGCGGCATCGCCGAGCGTGCGCGATTCGTTCCGCAATTGTGCGCGACGGCACTGATCGTGGCGTTTATCTACCCCTTCTTCGAAGGCATGATCTGGAACGGCAACCTGGGTTTGCAAGCCTGGTTGCTGGAACGCTTCGGTGCCGGGTTCCATGATTTTGCCGGCTCGGTGGTGGTCCACGCCATGGGCGGTTGGCTGGCGCTGGCGGCAGTGTTGCTGCTCGGGCCGCGCAATGGTCGCTATCGCGAAGGTCGCCTGGTGGCGTTCGCGCCGTCGAGCATTCCGTTTCTGGCGCTGGGTTCGTGGATCCTGATCGTCGGCTGGTTCGGCTTCAACGTGATGAGCGCGCAAACCCTGCAAGGGGTCAGCGGGCTGGTGGCGGTGAACTCGCTGATGGCCATGGTCGGTGGTACGGTGGCGGCCCTGATTGTCGGTCGCAATGACCCGGGCTTTCTGCACAACGGCCCGCTGGCCGGGCTGGTGGCGATCTGTGCCGGCTCTGATCTGATGCACCCTGTGGGCGCGCTGGTGACGGGGGCGATCGCAGGGGCGCTGTTTGTCTGGTGTTTTACCGCCGCCCAGGTCAAATGGCGCATCGACGATGTGCTGGGTGTCTGGCCGTTGCACGGTCTGTGTGGTGTTTGGGGCGGAATTGCCTGCGGCATCTTCGGGCAGGGCGCACTGGGCGGGCTGGGCGGGGTGAGCCTGGTCAGCCAGTTGATCGGCACGGCGCTGGGGGTGGTCGTGGCATTGGTCGGCGGCTTTGCGGTGTACGGCGCGATCAAGGCGTTCCACGGTCTGCGTCTGAGCCAGGAAGAGGAGTATTACGGAGCGGACTTGTCGGTACACAAGATCGGTGCTGTCAGCCAGGACTGAGTCGGGTCTGTCGTCGATTAATCATTGGCGATCCTGGCGCCCCCGGACGCTCGACGGTTTTTCGGAGCGGGCCTAGAATAGTCACTCAAATTTTGTGGTTGAGCGCTCATGCTTCCTGAATGTCAGCTGTTCGGCACCTTGGGGTGCCATCTCTGTGAAGTCGCCGAAGCCATGCTGATGGAATTTGTCGAGCGCGGTCTGCTGGTGGAACTGGTGGATATCGCTGACGACGAAACATGGTTCAAGTCTTACAGCCTGCGCATTCCGGTGTTGCGTCGGGTCGATACGGGGGCTGAGCTGGGTTGGCCCTTTGGGCCCGACGAGGTTGTGGCTTTCCTGCGTTAACGGGTTTTGGTGAGGGCGGGGTTCCGCCGGTCGAACTTTGCGATTGATCCCCTTGGCTTAAATGCGGTGATTCAGATACTGTATGCGCATACAGTTATTCGGATTGCTGCGCTGCCGTCCCTGATTCATGGGTTGGGCAGGCGGGTCCGGGCGTGAGAGGGATGAATCGTGGTCAATGTCGAACAATTGAAGAGCAGCGTGAACCGGATGTCGGTTGATGTGGTACGCGAGGCTGTCCTCGAATTGCGTCTGGATGGGTTGGTAACGGAAGGGAAAACGCCTTTCAACAAGCTGCATTTCAACACCTGTTTCGCTGAAATCGAAGCCTTGTTCCAGCGTGCGGGCTATCACCGGCAACTGGACGTCGTGGGCTATCAGGGCTTGTTGTATGCGCTGTATGACCCGGGTCGCTGGGAGGCGGTCGATGTTTTGCGCTGGCTCAAGGAGTATACCGAGGCGGCGGCGCGTACACCGATACCGGCCTGAGGATTCTCCGCTAGGTTCGTTCACGGTGCTGTTGGATAATGCTGCTCTGTATTGAGGGTTCGAGCTTTTCGTATGTCCAGTTCATCTTTTTCCGCTGCACATAACCAGGCCAGTACGCTCTACTTGCCGCCTGGCTCGTGGCAGACCGTTTTCGATTGCTTGTGCGAACACTTCAGCACCATAGGCCCGGAACAATGGTTGGACCGAATCGCCCGGGGCCGTGTCCTTGACGGGCAAGGTGTGCCGATCGCCCTTGATCTGCCTTATAAGGAAGGCCTGCGTATTCACTATTTCCGGGAGGTGCCGGACGAAAAGCCGATCCCGGTGGTCGAGTCGATCCTGTACGCGGACGAGCATCTGGTGGTGGCGGACAAGCCGCATTTTCTCCCCGTGACACCGGCGGGTGAATACGTCGAACAGACCTTGCTGAGACGGCTGATCCGGCGTCTGGACAATCCGTACCTGGTGCCCTTGCATCGCATTGACCGGCATACGGCGGGATTGGTGTTGTTTTCAGCCAGCCCCCAGAGTCGCTCGGCGTATCAGTCGCTGTTCCCGTTGCGGCAGATCGAGAAGCGCTACGAGGCCATTGCCCATGCGTTGCCCGAACACTCGTTCCCGTTGGTCCATAAAAGCCGACTCGTCGATGGCGAGCCTTTCTTCCGCATGCAGGAAGGGCCGGGCACCCCTAATACCGAAACGGCTGTCGAGGTCAGGGAGAAGAATGGTGATCTCTGGCGTTATGGGCTTTACCCGGTAACCGGCAAGAAACATCAGCTGCGAGTACACATGGCCGCGCTGGGCGCGAGCATCTGCAACGACCCGTTTTATCCTCGGGTACTCAAGGATGTGGAAGATGACTACGCCAATCCATTGAAGTTGTTGGCCCAAGAACTGAAGTTTGTCGATCCGGTAACGGGACAGGAACGGGAATTCGAGAGCGCGATTACCCTGCAATGGTGATCGAGAGGGTTAGCGTCCCATTCAGTGCATGGTGGGGAAAATCGAATTTATGGCCAGGTTTGCAGTCATTTGAACAGGCCCCACCAACGTGGCGTTCAAAGACCTCGGTACAGCAGTCAGATCGTTCGGCGGCTCCGAGACCTTCCATGCAAGGAGATACCCATGAAACGTACCGTTTTCGCTGGAATGTTCATTTGCGCTGCAATGTTGGCCTCTCCGGTATTTGCTGCAGGGGAACACGACCTTTGCACGATCAAGCTTCAGGAACTCAGAGACAAGGTGACGACCCTGCCGGCGACGTCCGAAAACACCACAATGGAAGTCAAGCGGATGCAGGCCAGCGCGGAAGCGGCCAGCGCTGCGAACGACGATAAAAAATGTATTACCGAAGCCACGCAAGCATTGACGCGCGTGGACAAGCTTGCGAAAGAGCCGAGCCCGTAAGTGACGGTGTCAGATATGCAAATGCCCCGACAAGTCGGGGCATTTTTGTATCCGGTAGTCGCCGCGAAGATTACAACTCTTTTACGGTGCGAACCTGATCTTTGTTGATGCGGGTCTGTTTGCCATCCAGTTGCTCGAATTCGTAAAAGCCCGAATCCTTGTCATAGTTTGGCGTGTCGACGGCCTGGATTTCGCGACCGTCATTCAAGGTGATCACTGTAGGCGATGCGCAACCGGCGAGGGCAGCAAGGCCCAGTGCGAGCATGAAAGTGGCCAGGGTCCGTTGAGTCATGGGTGTGTCTCCGAAATTGAATTCTTTTGGTTGCTGAGCTTCAGACGTGTACGACACGTGCAAGTTCCTCGGGTACTGTCAGTCTGACACAGTGTTATGCGTGCTTAACAGTTCCGGGGTGTTGAGGTTGGCCAGGCGCGGATCGTTGTCAGGACACTGTAGCGCAGTAGCGCCCAGCTTGCGCATGAGTCGCCCGGGACTGCGCTCACCGTCGCTCCAGGCACGTTCGAAATCACTGCGAAGTGCCACGGGGATCACGCACAGCAACGGTTCCCAATGGTCGTCATGGCGCAGCATCAACGGTTTGTCAGGGTGTTGGCTGGCGGTTTCGCGCATGCTGGCGAGCAGGGCCTCATCGATGCGCGGTACATCGCAAGGCAGGACCAACAGATGCGTATGACGAGCTGCTTTTAGGCCCGCACGAATGCCCGCCAGTGGCCCCGGAAAATCGCCTTCGTCGTCATGAACCAGTTGATCGGCATAAGGCGCATACTTTTCCGGATTGCGGTTGCAGGAGATGATCAGGTCATCGCTCAGCGGGCGCGCCTTGCGATGCAAATGTGCAATCAGCGGCTCGCCATGCCACTCCAGCAACCCTTTATCCTGACCGCCCATACGTTGGCCGCGTCCACCGGCCAGGAGGAGAATGGAGCAGGGCGGCAAAACCGATTTCGAGGTCATGGCAGTTCTCCATGGGGGCGGCGAGAAAATGGGGCGCTGTGATATAACACCGGGCTGTTTCTCCTACAACTGGACGAGCCTATGAAAGCCAAGGCTGATGTACCTTTCGCACCCCTCAACATCGCGGTGCTGACAGTCAGCGACACCCGTACCCTGGAAACCGATACCTCAGGCCAGGTCTTCGTCGACCGCTTGACGGCTGCCGGCCATAACCTGGCTTGCCGGGTATTGCTCAAAGATGACCTCTACAAAATTCGCGCGCAAGTTGCCAACTGGATTGCCGACGATGTCGTACAGGTGGTGTTGATCACCGGCGGCACCGGTTTCACCGGGCGTGATAGCACACCGGAAGCGGTGAGTTGCCTGCTCGACAAGCAAGTCGATGGATTTGGTGAGCTGTTCCGGCAGATTTCGGTGGCGGACATCGGTACATCGACCGTGCAATCACGCGCTTTGGCGGGGCTGGCGAACGGCACGCTGGTCTGCTGCTTGCCGGGTTCGACCAATGCCGTACGCACCGGTTGGGACGGCATTCTTGGCGAGCAGCTGGATTCGCGGCATCGCCCCTGCAATTTCGTGACTCATCTGAAACAGGCGGCTCCCTGTGAATCCCGCGGGTAAGCCGGGCAAGACCAGCAGCCTGATGCCGGTCGATGTGGCGTTGGCACGTCTGCTGGAAATGGCGGACGCCTCCAGAGTTGTCGAACGTGAGCGTTTGCCGTTGGCGCAGGTCCAGGGGCGTGTACTGGCAGATGATCTGGTGTCGACGCTGGATCTGCCACCGTGGCCCAACAGTGCCATGGACGGTTACGCCCTGCGGATGGCTGACTGGACCGCAGAGCCCTTGGTCGTCAGCCAGAAGATTTTTGCCGGTCAGGCACCTGACGCCTTGACGCCGGGCAGCTGTGCACGAATCTTCACCGGGGCGCCTGTTCCCGCTGGAGCCGATTGTGTCGAGATGCAGGAAAACGCCGAAGTCCAGGTGGATGGGCGAGTGCGTTTCACCCAAACCCTGACCCTTGGGCAAAACATTCGTCCACAAGGCCAGGAAACCACTGTCGGCGAACTGGTTTTGCCGGCAGGTACGCGTTTTGGGCCGATCGAGCAAGGTCTGGCTGCCACACTCGGTTGCGCGGAGCTGGACGTGGTACGCAAGGTACGCGTTGCGGTGCTGTCGACCGGGGACGAGTTGATTGAGCCAGGGCAGGCGCTTGGGCCAGGGCAGATCTATAACAGCAATCGTGTTTTGCTCTGCAGCTGGTTGCAGCGTTTGGGCTGTGAAGTGATCGACGCCGGCATTCTTCCAGATGATCTGGCCACCACCCGTGCGCGACTTGGCGAACTGAAGGATGTGGATCTGATCCTCTCTACTGGTGGCGTATCGGTCGGTGAAGCTGATTTTCTGGGCACCGCCTTGCGTGAAGAGGGGGAGCTGAGTCTGTGGAAGCTCGCCATCAAACCAGGAAAGCCTCTGACATTCGGGCATTTTCGCGGTGTACCGGTCATTGGCTTGCCCGGCAATCCAGCATCGACCCTGGTGACCTTTGCCTTGTTGGCCAGGCCTTATCTTTTGCGTCGTCAGGGTGTCAAAAAAGTCGAGCCGCTGAAGGTGCAAGTGCCAGCAGGGTTTGATTGGCCCACGGCCGGTAACCGACGTGAATACTTGCGCGGTCGCCTGGAAAACGGCCGGGCCATTATTTACAAAAATCAGAGTTCCGGTGTGTTACGCAGTGCCGCCTGGGCCGATGGATTGGTTGAAGTGCTGGAAAATCACACGCTGGTTGCCGGTGACTCCGTTCATTTCATTCCGCTGAGTGAAGTGCTGGGCTGACCGTTGTCTGTCTTGCCACGCAAACCCGGTTGATCTGACCGGGTTCAGCGTGCAGAACGGTTCAATGAGCCAGGAGCAGTGTCACGAGTTGGTCGAAACGGCTATTGGCGATCCAGCCGAGCAGGCCGAGTACCACAATCGTGCCGCCTGCGGAATAGGCAAGCCGGTGTTTGATGGCACTGACGTCACTGCGAGCTTCTTCCATATCCCTGCGGATGCACTTGAGGTGTTTCTCCAGTTCAACGACACGGAGTTCCATATCGACTTCTCCATTGGGTTTTTCGCTGATATTGAATTCAGTCTTCTGATGATTGGCCGGTTTTTCTGCGGGTGATCCGCCCGGAATCACTGGCCGCCTGAGGTCGTGGCGTTGCATGGCACATCCCTGTGATTGTCCTGCTGATGACTGAAAAATCTGGACACCAAAGTGGACCAATCACACTTAACGGTCAATTGAGCCGATTCCTCACGTTTTGTAAGAAAAATCCCGTTGTTTAGGAATCAAGGCTGCTCCACAGCAAAAAAATCAAATTCTTGCGACTTTTAGGGGGCATGGCGCGGTCAACATTTCCCATACGCCATTCAAATTTGGAGTGACAACACATGAGCGAACGCAAGGCGCTGTTGATTCTGCATGGCAAGCAGGCGCTCAACGAAGAGGTTCGTGCTGCCGTCGAAGGTCGGCGCGAGCAAGGCTGGGAGCTGGCCGTTCGGTTGACATGGGAGGCTGGCGACGCACAGCGATTGGTGGCTGAAGCGCTGGCGGCAGGCTACACGCAGATCATTGCCGGTGGCGGTGACGGCACCTTGCGCGATATTGCCGAAGCCATGGCAGCGCACCCGAAACAGGCCAGTCTGGTGTTGATGCCGCTGGGGACCGCCAACGATTTCGCGCGCGCAGCCGGTGTTCCTCTGGAACCCGCCCCGGCGCTGGATTTATTGGACGTAAAGCCGAGCGCCATTGATTTGGGGGAGGTTGGCGGGCAAGTGTTCCTGAACATGGCTACGGGCGGCTTCGGCAGCCAGGTCACGGCCAATACCTCCGAGGAGCTGAAAAAAGTCCTCGGCGGCGCAGCTTATCTGTTCACTGGCTTGTCACGCTTCAGCGAGTTGCATGCGGCCTACGGCGAATTGCAGGGACCGGATTTTCACTGGAGTGGCGATGTGTTGGCCCTGGGGATCGGTAATGGCCGGCAGGCAGGTGGCGGCCACGTGTTATGCCCGCAGGCACTGGCTGACGACGGTTTGCTCGATATCAGCATTTTGCCGGCCCCGCAGGAAGTGGTCGGCACCTTGAAGAATCTGCTGACCGATGGCTTCGGCATCGACAACATGTTCGTACGGGCCCGCTTGCCATGGGTCGAGATCAAGGCATCCGAAGGTCTCTATATCAACCTTGATGGCGAACCGCTGGAGGGTGACAGCCTGCGGTTCTCGGCGCGGCCGGCGGCACTGCGTGTGCATTTGCCTGAAGGTTCGCCGCTGTTGAGTGCGACGGAATCTGTCAATCGTCCAGACTGATGATCTGCTCACGCACGGCAAACAACACCAGGCCGGCCACATCATAGATCTGCAATCGCTTCATGATCTGCGAACGATGGGTTTCGACCGTCTTGACGCTCAGGCCCAGGCCGTTGGCGATTTCCCGGGTGGACTTTCCGCGAACAATCAGCCGCAGGATTTCCAGCTGACGGGCCGTCAGGTTGTGCGAGTCCGCGGGGTCGGGGGATTTCTGGTTACGGGTCAGCGCCTGAGTGATGACGGTATGGGCAATGGCCGGGCTCAGATAGCGCTCGTTGTTACGCAAGGCTTCCAGGGCATGTGCCAGTTCGGTCGCCGTGGTGTCCTTGAGCAGATAGCCATGAGCCCCGGATTCCAGCGCCTGCATGATGAGGGCCGGGTCGGTGTGCATCGACAGGATCAGTACCTTGCTCTGCGGGCGGACCCGCTTGAGTTGCTGCAAGGCTTCAAGGCCACCGGTCTGCTTCATGGAAATATCCAGCAGTACGATATCCGGGGACAGATGCTCGACCATGGCGAGCAACTGCGAGCCGTCATTGGCCTCGCCGATCACTGCGTAGCCAGGAAGGTCCAGCACCAGGGCGCGCACGCCAGCCCTGATCAGCGAGTGGTCATCCACCAGAAGTAAGTTACAAGTCAATGCATAACCTTATTCGTACTGGCCCGTTCGAGCGCGCGAGGCGCCCAGGGGAAGAGAGCTTCGATTAGAGTGCCTTTGCCCGGTTCGCTGGTCACGGTCAGTGTGCCGCCCAGCTGATTGATTCGCTCGGACATCCCGGCCATGCCGCGTTGTCCCTCGCGACCCGGGTCCGTGGCGGGCGCAAAACCCTGGCCATCGTCACTGATCGATAGTGACAGGCCCTGTGGCAAACGCTGCAGGCAGACCAGCAGATTCTTTGCCTGGGCGTGCCGCAGTATGTTGGTGACTGCTTCCTGGGTGATGCGATAGGCCGCCACGGCCATTTCTTCCGGAATCCCGGTCAGGCGTTGGTGGCACTCCAGGCTCCAGTGTACGGAGGTATTTGCCAGCGTCTTGATCAGGTGCGCGCGCAGGCTGGCTTCCAGCCCGAGGCTGGTCAACTGCCGGGGATTGAGGATGGCCGATACGTCGCGGACTTTGGCGAGGGTTTCTTCCAGGGTGTCGCACAATACAGAACATTGCGCCTGAAGTTCTTCCGGCATTCGACGCTTGAGCCAGTCACTTTGAAGTTTGGCGGCAGTCAGCAACTGGCCGATGTCGTCATGCAGTTCCCGACTGAGCCGATGGCGTTCGTTTTCCTGGACCTCGAGCAAGCGATCGGCCAGTTCCTGCGGTTGAAACTTGATCGATTTGCGCGACAAGCGATATTGCACCCAGACACAGCTCAGGGCCGCAATGTTGAGCAGCAGTAGACCGAGCGGCAGGCGAATGGAAAAGCAATAGGTCAGCAGGCTGCCGAGCGTGGAACCGGCACACAACAAAAGCGTGAACCGACGTGCGTTTTCTCGGGAAGGTGGCCACGTGGCGATTGACTTGAGGCTGGCGTACATAGCGGATGGAGCCAATGGATGTTCGTTGCGGGCAGACCGGTCATGCTGGCTGACAGGTCTCTGTTTTGTAATGTTGTACATCGACTTCGGCGGCGGATGGTTTTTGTATAAGAAATTCAGCCTGAAACTTGTTCGGGCTGTCGCCTCGGCAATCATCTTGCCATTAATTGACGTCAACTAATGGGCGGCATAATACCACTTAAGATACCGTTGGTCGCGTTTGCGATATATGTCCAGGGAGTCAGGATGCAGGGCATTCCGGCGTGAGTTCCACAGTGGGGGAAGTGTGGTTGTCATTGTCGGAGAAAGGTCGAATGTCCAAGGGTTTTTGTCGTTTAGTGCCAGGCAAAACCCTAGGTAACTCAGGCAGTCAATTGCCTGAGGAAATAGTTTGATTATTTGAAGTTGTCGTTAGTGGATATGCTGTATTCAATTGCGACATGAGCACCTTCAAGTTTATTGCTAAACCTGGCAATAAAATAGGGTGCGCGGCATGGGTTCCATGAGTCTAGGCCTGCCGTTCCAGGTAGGGAACGAGCGAGAACGGTTTGGAATTGACCGGGGGTTGAAAATGACTCTGGCCAACCTGAAAGGCAAACGCTTCGATCAGGGTCGTCTGCTCGGTTTCATCGAGACTGAGTTGGCCTGTGTTCTGGTCGATCAGTTCAAGTTGCCAGGCGATCAGTGTCAGGCAGTCTTTCAGCGCACTCAGGGCTTCATCATGCAGTTCCATGTGATTCTGCGCGTGGTTGAGCAAGCCATGAATGTGCAGCGAAAACTCCGAAACGGCCGCCAGTGCAAGGGCATCCGCTTTGCTGGCCAGCTTGAGGAGGGTGCTGAGCATGCAGTCGATGGCGTCCTTGTCATTGCTGATCAATTGCAGATGACTCAGGCACTCTTCGGTCTTGGCCAGGAGTGATTCGGCTTCGACGAGAAATTCCGGGACCCGCTTTGCCCACTCTTTACGATTGTTCGACATGCTTATCTCCACAACGTCATGACTAATGAGGGGATGTCGTGTGTGTCGACGAGGACGATGGGCGTCCCGACGTAAACGTTTCGTGGTGAGATCGCGTTCCGCCCGGCTTGAATCAAGGCTGGGGAACTACTTGAGAGGGTGGATGGCCACTGACCTGCGATCGCACACAAAAGCCTGACTCCATTCATGCAATGAGAATGGCGTCACATTAATGGCTATCGGATATCGCGAATATCAGGTTGTGCCTGATTGTTGCTAGGGGAATCCCTTATGCAGCGGAACCTCTTGCGCAAACAATGGTCGCGCCGAAGAGAATGTAGCAGATGAAATCACAGCGCCAGTAAAGCATGATGTTAATGTGACATCAATGTTTGAGCGAGGCATTTTGCAAGGGGTCAAGGTCTGGCAAATACAGCCGATAACCCTCTATTAGTGAATTCATCAGTACAAGCCCAGGAGTCATTGATGGCTGGCATTCTCGATACGGTAGACCAACGTACGCAACTGGTGGGTGAGAATCGCCTGGAAATTCTCATGTTCCGGCTCGCCGGGCGGCAATTGTTCGCAATCAACGTGTTCAAAGTGCAGGAAGTCCTGCAACTGCCAAAACTGACCCTGATGCCGCAGCGTCATCCGTTCGTTTGCGGTGTGGTCAACCTGCGTGGCCAGACCCTGCCGGTGATCGACCTGTCCCAGGCGATCGGCATGCGTCCGCTGGTGCCGGGTCCGAACAGTACGATCATCGTCACCGAGTACAACCGTTCCGTGCAGGCGTTCCTGGTCGGTGGTGTGGACCGGATCGTCAACATGAACTGGGAAGCGATTCTGCCACCGCCGACCAGCGCCGGTCGCCAGCACTACTTGACTGCCATCAGCAAGGTCGACGATCAGTTGGTGGAAATCATCGACGTGGAAAAAGTCCTGGCTGAAATCGTTCCTTACAACGCCAAGGTGTCCCGCGACAAACTCAACGACCCGGTGCTCGAGCGTGCCCGCGGTCGTGAAGTGCTGTTGGTGGATGACTCCAATGTGGCATTGGCGCAGTTGCGTGACACCCTGGGTCAGTTGGGGGTGAAAATGCACATTGCCAGTGATGGTCTGAAGGCACTGAACATGCTCAAGGCTTGGGCCGACACCGGCGTTAACATGACCGACAAGCTGTTGATGGTGTTCACCGACGCGGAAATGCCGGAGATGGATGGCTATCGCCTGACCACGGAAATCCGCAACGACCCGCGTCTACGTAGCTTGTATGTGGTACTGCATACCTCCTTGTCCGGCAGTTTCAACGATTCGATGGTCAAGAAGGTCGGCTGCGACAACTTCCTCTCCAAGTTCCAGCCGGACAAACTGGTCGACGTGGTGCGCCAGCGGTTGATGCTGGACGAAGTGCCTGCCTGAACTTTTCTGTTACCTATGTGGTTGATCCCTTCACTCGCCCCGGCGTCCGGCCCCTCGCTGGGGCTCGGCGTTCCTTCGCTCCGGCATTCATCCGGGGGCATTGCCCTCCGGTTGGCTTCGCTGCACCTACATGCAATGGGTTCGACTGCGTCGAACGGCGCTGCGCGCCCATCCCCGGATGAACGCCTGCGCTCAGCCTCCCGAAGGGGCGGGTGGATCAAGATCAAGGTCCAAAGCCAAAGCCAGTCTGTGGGTTAGTGTTGTCTGCACTTTGATTCAGCAATCAAGCTCGTATAGGGTGGCATTTTTTATCCACCAGGGAGCTGGCCATGCTGCGTCTGAGCGCGCTTTATCGTTATCCGTTGAAATCCGGCAAGGGTGAGGCCTTGCAGCAGGTCGGTCTCGACAAGCTGGGGCTGGACGGGGATCGACGCTGGATGCTGGTGGACGAGGCCAGCGGACGCTTCCTGACCCAGCGGGCGGTGGCGCAGATGAGCCAGCTGTCGGCGTTGTGGAATGCCGATGGCGGCTTGACCCTTGATGCCCCCGGCCATTCACCGATTGATATCGCGTTGCCCGGCAGTGATGCCGAACTGCGCGGCGTTACCATCTGGCGCGACACCTTGCGCGTGCCGGATGCCGGCGATGCAGCGGGTGCCTGGGTCAGTGAATTCATCGGCAAGCCGACGCGCCTGGTGCAAGTGCCACTGGATCGGGCGCGGACTACCCAGGCTGGCTACGGCAAGGACGATGATCAGGTGGCGTTCGCCGATGGCTTCCCCCTGTTGCTGATCGGCCAGGCCTCGCTGGAGGATCTGTCGCAACGGGTCGGCCGACCACTGGAAATGCTGCGCTTTCGACCGAACCTGGTGATCGAAGGCAGTGACGCTTATGCCGAGGATGGCTGGAAGCGCATTCGCATCGGCGATGTCGAGTTTCGGGTGGTCAAGTCGTGTTCGCGCTGCATCCTGACCACCATCGACCCGCAAACTGGCGAACGCAGCGAAGATCGCGAACCCTTGGCCACCTTGCAGAAGTACCGTGCCGAGGCCGATGGCGCGATGTTCGGCCAGAATCTGGTCAATGACAGCAATGGCCGGCTTGAAGTCGGCATGCCGGTGACCATCCTTGAATGAAAACCCATAAATAAAAAATGCCCGCGTCCAAGGACGCGGGCATTTTTTTGCCGTGAAAACCCAGGGTTTTAGCCGCGGTATTCGCACAGGTAAGCGGTGTCGACGGCCACTTTCAGCTGGAACTTGCTGTTGGCAGGTACATTGAACTGGCTGCCGGCGGCGAAGGTTTCCCAGTCGCTGCTGTCTGGCAGCTTGACGGTCAGGGCGCCGGACACCACGTGCATGATTTCACGCTGGCTGGTGCCGAATTCATATTCGCCCGGAGCCATGACGCCGATGGTCGCCGGACCTTCAGCGGTGCCAAAGGCGATCGACTTGACGGTGCCGTCGAAGTACTCGTTGACTTTAAACATGGGCGATTCCTCGAAAAGGGCTAAAAAGGGCCGGCCAGTATGCACAAGGGGGCCGGTGTCGTCACCTCTCCAGAGGGGGGAGAATCTGCGGTAACAGGCGCGCGGTATTGCGCGCATCCTCCAGCGCCCGGTGTTGCTGCCCGGTAAATTGCAGGCCGGCCAGTTGCAGCGCGCCATTGAGTCCCAGCGGGCGCTCCAGGCGACGGGCCTTGGCAAAACGTTGCTTGAGGTTGATGTGCGGTGTGCGGCTCAGGACACTGTCGAGTTGCAGACGCTGCCATTCCTGAATCAGTTGCTGGCGATCGTAATCGCCCCAACTGACCCAACTTTCCAGTGACGCTTGATGTTGTCCGAGCCATTGTTCGAATGAGGGCCAGATCTCTCCCAGTGTTTGCGCCGTATCAACGTCCGCCTGGGTGATGTGCGTCAGCTGCCGGCAAAACGGCGTCAACAGCGGCCGCCGCAATGGCCGCACAAAGCACTGGAAGTGATCCACTTCGCGCCCTTTGCGGTCCACCAGGGTGGCGCCGATTTCGATGATTTCCATTTCCGTTACTGGCCAACCACCCTCATCGGTGGTGGCCTCCAGATCAATGACCAGCCATTGAGGCATCGCAGGGTTCCTGGTATCCGCGTCCTGATAGGCTTTGAGCGTAGCCAAACCCGGCGGTTCCGCCTAGCGGCTTATTCGACCTCCAACAAAATCTGACGATTCTTGACCTGATCACCGACCCGGACCTGCAAACGCTTGAGTACGCCGTCGATGCCCGATTTGAGCGGATGCTCCATTTTCATGGCTTCGAGTACCACCAGCAGTTGGCCCTTGCTCACCGGGCTGCCCTCGCTGACCAGCACATCGACGATTGCGCCGTCCATAGGTGCCTTGAGGGTGCCGGTGCTGGCACTGACCTGGCTGCCAACCAAAGCCTGGGTCCGATCCGTCAAACACAGGCTGCCTGGACGGGTAAACAGGCAGATTTGCCCGGCCTGCAGGTGGTAGGCATGGCGTTGACGGATGCCGTCGATTTCCAGGGTGGCCCGGCGTGCGTCGCACTCGATGATTTTCAGTTCAAGGCTGCGGCTGGCGACTTGAATGCTGTACGCCTGGCCTGGCACGGCGTTCAACGCCACCGACCACTCCTGGTCTTCCAGACCCAGGCGATAGTGCAGCGGCACACTGGCGTTGTTGCGCCAACCCGCCAGCGGCCCTCTGTGCGCATCGGCAGAGGCCTGGTAGAGCAGGGCGGCGGCAATCGCCAACTCTTCTGCGGCGGGTACATGAGGGTGCAGGCACGGATGGTCGGCGAAATGCTGCGTAATGAATCCGGTACTGAATTGGCCGCTGATGAATTGCGGGTGCTGCAACAGGCTGGCGAGCAAGCGCTGGTTGCTCTGCATGCCCAGCAGCACGCTGTCCTGCACTGCCCGCAGCAGCTTGCGTCGGGCTTCTTCGCGGGTGGCGCCATGGGCGATGATCTTGCCCAGCATCGGATCGTAAAAGGGGCTGATGTGTCCACCTTCGATCAGGCCATCATCGACCCGCACGCCATCGCGCAGCGCCGGTTCCCAGGCCGTGATGTGCCCGGTTTGCGGGACAAACTCCTGAGCCGGGTCCTCGGCATAAAGCCTCACCTCCATGGCATGACCGTTGAGTTGTACCTGCTCCTGACGCAGCGGCAACGGTTGGCCTTCGGCGACGTTCAGTTGCCAGGCCACCAGGTCCAGGCCGGTGATCAGTTCGGTGACCGGGTGTTCCACTTGCAGCCGGGTGTTCATCTCCAGGAAATAAAACTCTCCGCGCGCATCCAGCAGGAATTCCACGGTGCCCGCGCCGACGTAGTTCACCGCACGACCGGCCTTGAGCGCCGCTTCGCCCATGGCCTGACGCAATGGGGCGGTCATGACCGGGCAAGGCGCTTCTTCGATGACTTTCTGATGGCGGCGCTGGATCGAACAATCGCGCTCGCCGAGGTAGATCAGGTTGCCGTGCTGGTCGCCGAACAGCTGGACTTCGACGTGCCGCGGCTCGATCAACGCCTGTTCGAGGATCAGTTCATCACTGCCGAACCCATGCAGGGCTTCGGAGCGGGCGGTGCGAACCTGCTCCAGAAAGTCTCCGGCATCGTGCACCAGGCGCATGCCGCGCCCGCCACCACCGGCACTGGCCTTGATCATCAGTGGGTAGCCAATGCGCTCGGCTTCACGGCTCAAGGTCGCGTCATCCTGTTCGGCGCCCTGATAACCCTGGATGCAGGGTACGCCGGCGTTGATCATGGCGATTTTCGATTGGCGTTTGCTGCCCATCAGTTCGATGGCTTCGGGGCTGGGACCGATGAAGGTGATGCCGGCGAGCTGACAGGCGCGGGCGAACCCGGCGTTTTCCGAAAGAAAACCGTAACCCGGATGGATCGCGTCAGCGC
The DNA here is from genome assembly GCF_005502415.1 of Pseudomonas sp. G(2018). Classification (NCBI taxonomy): domain Bacteria; kingdom Pseudomonadati; phylum Pseudomonadota; class Gammaproteobacteria; order Pseudomonadales; family Pseudomonadaceae; genus Pseudomonas; species Pseudomonas sp. G(2018). Next base: position 23,740 of record NZ_SCOO01000029.1, read on the forward strand.
CTGTACGGCGGGCCGCGTCGATGATCGCCGGGATGTTCAGGTAAGACTGTTGCACCGGGGCCGGGCCGATGTGCACGGCTTCGTCGGCCATTTGCACATGCAGCGCGTCGGCATCGGCATCGCTGAACACGGCGACGGTACGATAGCCCAGAGCCTGGGCGGTGCGCTGGATGCGACAGGCGATTTCACCGCGGTTGGCGATCAGTATTTTTGTGAGTCCGGGCATCGGGTTGTTCCCTTGGTTTTGCGGTGAATGTGAGGGCCTCATCGCTGGCAAGCCAGCTCCCACAGGATTTGTTGACCGGCACATATCCTTGTGGGAGCTGGCTTGCCAGCGATGCTTTTAAGGGGCCCACCCCGGTTTTCTTTTTTGCACAAAAGCCATGGTCCCCTCGACGCCTTCCGCACCGGTCACCGCTTCGCCGAACCACTGGGCCGCTTCATCCAGCAGTTCGCTTGACGGCTGCACCGCACTCGCCAGCAACAACTTTTTGGTCGCCGCATTCGCTCCCGGGGCACAACACAGCACATGAGCCAGCACTTCATCGAGGCGCTCGGCCAGGGCTTGCGGGTCATGCTCGACAAAGTGCACCAACCCCATGCGCCGCGCTTGGGTGCCATCGAAGCGTGCCGCCGTCAGGGCCAGGCGGCGGGTCTGGGTCAGGCCGATGCGCTGGACCACGAACGGAGCGATCTGCGCCGGCAACAGGCCGAGGCTGGTTTCCGGCAGACCGAATTGCGCCTGATGATCGGCCAGGGCGATATCGCTGACGCAGGCTAACCCGAAGCCACCCCCCAACACCGCGCCTTGCAGTACGGTGATCACCACTTGCGGCGCGTGCTGGGTTTCTTCCAGCAGCGCACCGAAGGCACGGTTCAATTCACGGTACGCGGTTGCGCCCTGGGCGCGGGCGTTGGCCATGTCCTTGATGTCGCCACCCGAACAGAAGTGGCCGTCGGCACCGCCGATCACCAAGGCACGAACAGTGCGGTCATCACGCACCACCGCCAGCACTGCGCGCAGTTCGTTGACCATCTGCAAGCTCATGGCATTGCGGCTTTGCGGGCGATTGAGGGTGATGTGCAGCACGCCGTTATGGGGTTCCAGCAACAGCGTCTGGCAAACCGGCAGGCTGCTCATTTCTTTTTCCCCGGCAGGATGCCCATGAGCTTGCAGATGATCCCCAGCATGATTTCGTCGGCACCGCCGCCGATCGACACCAGCCGCACATCGCGGTAAGCCCGGGCCACCGGGTTGTCCCACATGAAGCCCATGCCGCCCCAATATTGCAGGCAGCTGTCGCTGACTTCGCGACCCAGCCGACCGGCCTTGAGTTTGGCCATGGACGCCAGGCGTGTGACGTCCTGGCCTTTGACGTATTGCTCGGTGGCTTGATAGACCAGTGCGCGCAGGCATTCGATTTCGGTCTGCAATTCGGCCAGGCGGAAGTGAATGACCTGGTTATCGATCAGCGCGCTGCCGAACGTCTTGCGCTCCTTGCAGTATTCGATGGTGCTGTCGACGCAGTACTCCAGGCCCTTGATCATGTTTGCTGCGCCGAACAGCCGTTCCTCCTGGAACTGCAGCATCTGCATCATGAATCCCGCGCCTTCATGACCGATGCGGTTGCGCTGAGGCACGCGCACGTTGTCGAAAAACACCTGGGCGGTTTCCGAACTGCGCATGCCAAGCTTGTCCAGATGTGAACTGAGGCTGATGCCCGGGGTGTTCATCGGCACCATGATCAGCGACTTGTTGATGTGCGGCTTGTCGTCCGAAGTATTGGCCAGCAGGCAAATGAAGTCGGCGCTGGGCGAGTTGGTGATCCACATCTTGCTGCCGTTGATCACGTAGTCGTCGCCATCCTTGCGCGCGGTGGTTTTCAACCCCGCCACATCGGACCCGGCACCGACCTCGGAAACTCCGATACAGCCGACCTGTTCGCCGCTGATCGCCGGGCGCAGAAACTCGTCGCGTAATTCATCGGAGCCGAAACGCGCCAGGGCCGGGGTGCACATGTCGGTCTGCACGCCGATGGACATCGGAATGCCGCCGCAATGAATGGTGCCGAACTCTTCGGCGGCGACGATCGAGTAGCTGTAGTCCAGCCCCATGCCGCCGAATTTTTCCGGTTTGGAAATCCCCAGCAGGCCAAGGTCGCCGGCCTTGCGGAAGATCTCGTGAATCGGAAAGCGTCCAGCCTTTTCCCATTCCTCGACATGAGGATTGATCTCGTGATCGACGAATTGGCGGACGGTGCGGCGCAGTGCTTCGTGTTCCTGGGTGAAGATCATTTTTATTGTTCTCCTTTAGAGTCGGCCTAGAACCGGGCCACACCAAAACTGTTGGCTTGCAACGGCCGCACCTCGGCCTCGTGACAAATATCCAGCAAGTAACCGAGCAAGGTTCGGGTGTCCCGGGGATCGATCAAACCGTCGTCCCACAGATTGGCACTGCCGTAGAGTGCCGTGGACTGGCTGTCGAGTTTCTGCGCGGTGACCTGTTCCAGCATGTCGAGCATTTTCGGGTCGGGCACCAGGCCGTCCTTGGCCTGTTTGGCCTCGGTGACGATGCGCAGCACCTTGCCGGCCTGGGCGCCGCCCATGACCGCGGTGCGGCTGTTGGGCCAGGCGAAGATGAAGCGCGGGTCGAGGCCGCGGCCGCACATTGCATAGTTGCCGGCGCCATAGGAACCACCGACCACAAGGGTGAGTTTCGGTACACGGGCGTTGGCCACCGCCTGGATCATCTTGGCGCCGTGCTTGATCACGCCTTGCTGCTCCGATTCGGTGCCGACCATGAATCCGGTGGTGTTGTGGAAAAACAGAAGCGGTGTCTGGCTCTGGTCGCACAACTGAATGAATTGTGCCGCCTTGCTCGCACCCTTGGGCGTGATCGGGCCGTTGTTGCCGATGAAGCCGCAGGTGCGCCCCTGGATCTTCAGGTGACCGCAAACGGTCTGCTGGTCGAACTCGGCCTTGAACTCGAGGAAGTTCGAGCCGTCGGCGATACGGGCGATGATTTCGCGTACGTCATACGGCTTTTTCGGATCATCCGGGATCAGCCCCAGCAGTTCATCGATGGGGTAGAGCGGTTCTTCCCATTGCGCTTCCGGGCACCACGGCAGTTGATCGTTCCAGGACAGCAGACTGACGATCTCGCGCACCTGGCGCACGCCGTCGGCGTCGTTCTCGGCCAGGTATTCGGCGGTACCGGCCATTTGCGCGTGCATCTCGGCGCCGCCCAGTTCTTCATCGGTGGCGACCTCGCCGGTGGCAGCCTTGAGCAGCGGCGGCCCGGCGAGAAACAGCTTGGCCTTGCCGCGCACCACCACCACGTAGTCCGACAAACCCGGCTGATAAGCGCCACCCGCCGTCGCCGAGCCATGCACGACGGTAATCTGCGGCAGACCCATGGCCGACATTCGCGCCTGATTGGCAAAGCTGCGCGCACCCTCGACGAAAATCTCCGCCGCATAGTTGAGGTTGGCGCCGCCGCTTTCGGCAAGGGTAATCACCGGCAGTTTGTTTTCCATGGCGATCTGTTGCAGGCGCAGGGACTTTTTCAAACCGCTGGGGGAAATGGTCCCGCCCTTGATCGCGCTGTTGTTCGCCACCACCAGCACGCGCACGCCGGACACGTAGCCGATGCCCGCGATCAAGCCGCCACCGGCGGAGCTGCCGTCCTTGTCGTCGTGCAGTTTGTAGCCGGCCAGGCTCGCCAGTTCGAGGAACGGTGCACCGGGATCCAGCAGCAGGTTGAGGCGTTCACGGGGCAGCAATTGCCCACGCTTGTCGAATTTTGCCTTGGCTTCTGCGGCCTTGTTCAGCAGGTTCTGTTCGAGTACCCGGACTTGCTCGATGCACGTCAGCATCGCCGCGCGATTGCAGGCGAACTGTTCGCTTTGGGGATCGAGTTGCGACTGAATCACCGGCATGGATTATTCCTTGTCCTTGAACACGTCGGACCGCAGTACGTCTGGTAAGTACGCGCGATGGAAGCCGTTGTACGACTCACTGTTCTGCGCCTTGTGAATCGGCCAGGCCCGCCCGCCGAGGCTGGCGGCGCCATCGATGCGCAAGGTGCTGCCGCTGATAAACGCCGCCGCCGGGCTGAGCAGGAAAACGATCGCCGCGCTGACTTCCGATTCGGTGCCGATGCGCTTGAGTGGAACGTGTTCGCGCAGGGTCGGGATCACCGCCTTGAATGCGCCTTCGTAGGTGTCCATGCCGCTGGACGCGATCCAGCCCGGTGCCACGGCGTTGACCCGCACCCCGGCATAGCCCCATTCGAAAGCGGCGGTCTTGGTCAGGTTGTCCATGCCCGAACGCGCCGCGCCGGAGTGGCCCATGCCGGGCATGCCGCCCCACATATCGGCGAGCATGTTGACGATGGCACCGCCATGCTTGCTCATGGACTGGTTGAACACTTCCCGGGCCATCAGGAAACCGCCTACCAGATTGGTGCGCATGACGGTTTCGAAACCCTTCTGGTTGATCGAGGCCAGGGGCGACGGGTACTGCCCGCCGGCATTGTTGACCAGGCCGTGAATCGGGCCGTGCTTGTTGATCAGGTCGCCGACGCGATCCTTGACCGCATCTTCATCACGGATGTCGCAGACGATCCAGTCCGCCTTGCCACCGTCCTCGGCAATTTCCGCGGCAACGGCTTTCAGTTTGTCGGCCTTGCGCCCCACCAGCAGCACATGGGCGCCGAGGGCCGCCAGTTCGTGGGCGGTGCATCGGCCGATGCCACTGCCGCCACCAGTCACGATGATGGTCTGGCCTGCAAACAGGTCGGCTTTGAAAATCGAATCGTAAGCCATGGCGGCAATCCTCTAGTTGACCTGGTCGGCGATGCGTTGCGGCACCGGAATCTGGATTTCCAGCAGTTGCTGGGCGAAGGCCTTGCCTTGCGGGTCGATGCGCAGGCTGGCGACACCGCCGCCGCCGAGGGCGTTTTCCAGGAGAAAATTCAGGCTGTGGGTGGTAGGCAAATACCAGCGTTCGACGCGCCCGTGGACCGGGTCGAGGACATGGCTCATCCAGTCGACGATCACTTCCGGGGTCAGCGCTTCAGCGATCCACGGCAGGTACTCGGGCTCGCGGGCCATGACCCCGATGTTGCTGTGGTTGCCTTTATCGCCGGAGCGCGCCACGGCGAGCTTGATCAGTGCCACGCTGGCGTCGGCCGGGCCGTCGGGTTTGGGTGGTTCGAACGGCGCGGGCAAATCGTGGGTATCGAGCACGTCCAGGGCGGGCAGGGCGCACGAATGGCGCTGGCCCATGAGATCAATTTCCAGCGTGCAAGTGGTTTTGTCGATGAGGAACGAGAACAAGCGGATCAGCGGATACACCGTCGGCCGTCCACCGACGATGCCGGTCAGCCCCGGTGCCATGCCAGTGGCGGCCTGGGCGATTTCCCGGGAGAACAGGATCAACGCTTGTTTGTTCGGATGTCGCACCGCCAGTTTGATCACCACCTCACGGCTGTCCTGGCGCTGGCCATGGGGGCCGTAAGTGGCCTCGCTGCCAAGCAGTTCGATGCTCACATCGCTGTAGGGCGCCCAGCCGCGTCGGGTGAATATTTCCGAGGTCTTGTTGATGATCGCTTCGCTGACGCGCCGGGCCTTGTCGACCGCATCGATGCCGGCGATCAGGCAACTGGCGGTGCAACGGAAACCGTCCGGGTACGTGGCACTGACCTTGTATTGATCGGTCGGCGGAAGGCCTTTTGCACCGTGCACCTGAACGGCGTTCTTGCCTTGTTGCACGAGTCTGACCTGGGTGAAATCGCAGACTACGTCCGGCAGCAAATAAGCGCGCGGATCGCCGATCTCATAGAGCATCTGTTCGCCCACCGTCAGTGGCGTGACCAGGCCTCCGGAGCCTTCGGGTTTGCTGACGATGAACTGACTGTCGGCGCTGACTTCTACGATGGGAAAGCCGATGTGTTCGTAGTCGGGCACATCGCGCCAGTCAGTAAAGTTGCCGCCGGTGCACTGCGCGCCGCATTCGATGATGTGCCCGGCCAGCGCAGCCTGGGCCAGTTTGTCGTAGTCGTGCCACGACCAGCCGAATTCATGCACCAGCGCCGCGCTGACCACGGCGCTGTCGACAACGCGCCCGGTGATCACGATGTCCGCGCCAAGACGCAGGGCCTCGACGATGCCCGGCGCGCCGAGGTAGGCGTTGGTCGAGATGCACATCGGCGGCAGCGGGGCGCCGCTGAACATTTCATGAACACCGCGAGCACTCAGTTGTTTGAACTGCGGTTGCAGGTCATCACCCAGCAGCACGGCGATTTTCAAGGCGATCCCGGCCTTGTCGCACGCCGCTTGCAGGGCGGCGGCGCAGGCTTGTGGATTGACCCCGCCGGCATTGCTGATGACGCGGATTTTCTGCTCGGCGATCTGCGGGAGCAGGGGGCTCAATACTTCAACGAAGTCGCTGGCATATCCGGCCTGGGGATCTTTCATCCGCGCACCGGCCATGATCGACATGGTAATTTCCGCCAGGTAATCGAATACCAGGTAGTCCAGGCGTCCGGCTTCCACCAGTTGCTCGGCGGCGGTCGAGGTGTCGCCCCAGAAGGCACTGGCGCAACCGATGCGAATAGTTTTGGGCGCAGTCAATTCCATAACCCCTTCCGGCAGATGTGTATCGAGACTACCAAGCAAGCGCTTGGTTTGTAAACGGCTGAAATATCTTATGCCCGAGCGCTTGCTTGGTTGCCAATGCCAGCTTAAATTGCCCGCGCAACCCCGCTGTTTTAGCGGTGATCATGACTGTAGGAGAGAACGGGTGGACGAGCAAAAAGCCCTGAGGGTCATGCGTGAACTGGTCGACAACGGCCAGTTGACCGATCCGGACAGCGCCCGTGGCAAGCTGCTGCAAGTGGCGGCCCACCTGTTTCGCAATAAAGGGTACGAGCGCACCACGGTGCGTGATCTTGCCGGCGCCGTGGGTATCCAGTCGGGGAGCATTTTCCATCACTTCAAGAGCAAGGACGAAATCCTGCGGGCAGTGATGGAAGAGACCATCCGCTACAACACGGCGCTGATGCGCGCGGCCATCGCCGAAGCCGGCAGCGTGCGCGAGCGGGTGCTGGCGCTGATCCGTTGTGAATTGCAGTCGATCATGGGCGGCAGCGGCGAGGCCATGGCGGTGCTGGTCTACGAATGGCGCTCGCTGTCCGAGGACGGCCAGGCCAAAGTCCTGGCGCTGCGGGACATCTATGAAGACATCTGGTTGCAGGTGCTGGGTGAGGCCAAGAGCGCCGGATTCATACGCGGTGATGTATTCGTCACCCGACGCTTCCTCACCGGAGCATTGTCCTGGACCACCACCTGGTTTCGCGCCGATGGCAGCATGAGCCTCGATCAGTTGGCCGACGAGGCGCTGATTCTGGTGCTGGAGGAAAAATAATAAGTTTGTGTTGGTCGGCAGGAAACTGGCTAACTGGGCGAAACCGCCTAGCTTGAATGCATTGATGCGGTATTTCTGGGGAGTGGGTCGTTTTGATGTCTTCGCCAATTCGGACGGCTTCGCGTCTTTTGCTGGCAGCGCTAGCGGCGTTATCGATATTGCCGTCCCAGGCAGCACAACTGGTGCGCATCGGTGCCGCACACTTTCCTCCGTATACCGTGCGCCCGGAAACCGGTGTCGACACGGGGCTGCTGCCGCAACTGGTCGAGGCGCTCAACGCCCTGCAAAGCGACTATCAATTCGTATTGGTGCCCACCTCCATTCCCCGACGCTTTGGTGACTTCAAGCAAGGCCGGGTAGACATGGCGATCTTCGAAAACCCCGACTGGGGCTGGAAAGATATTCCACACACCACTGTCGACATGGGCCTGGAAGACGCCGAGATATTCGTCGCGCAACGCCAGCCCGAAGGGCAACCAGCTCGCCAGCAAGACTATTTTGCCGAGCTGACGGGAAAGCGCCTGGCGCTGTTCAGCGGTTACCACTACGAATTCGCCAATTTCAACGCCGAGCCCAAATACCTCGCCACCCACTACAACGCCACGTTGACTTACTCCCACGACAGTAACCTGCTGATGGTACTGCGCGGCCGCGCCGACATCGCCCTGGTCACACGCTCTTACCTGAGCGACTACTTTTTACGCAATCTGAAAGTCGCCGATCAGTTGCTGGTGTCTGATCGCGTCGATCAGATTTATCACCATTACGCCATTCTCCGTCCAGCAGCGCCGATCACGGGTGAGGCGTTCGGGAACTTGCTGCAAGGGCTGCGAAATAATGGGCAGATGATGAAGATTTTCGACCCTTACAAGATTGCCGTCGTACCGGCGGATCGGGAGTAAGGCGGCACCGGAACATGGATAGGTTTTTGATCGTACCATTCGTCGAACAAGTTCTTTTTTCAGAGCACAACTGTCAACTTTGACAGTAGCCGCAATCTCTTGCTGAAGATTAGATAACCGTGTGGTCCCGGGAAGCGGGAGCGGTTAACTCTCTATCTGCAAGGAAGAATCGACGTGGCAAAAAAACTGTTAAAAAAAGTCCCCAAGACGCTGCCTTCCGTTGCGGACCTGCCGTTTGCACAAGTTGAGTTTGCATCCGACAACACGCTCGATCCAGTGCGGGCGGAGCATGGCCTTGATGTAACGATTGCCTTTGAGGGCATGAGTTATGACCACAAGATTCAATTGTACTGGGAAGGTCCTCCAGGTCCTGGCCGGCCAACGATCCCCGTCAAAGATGGAAGCAGCAGTGGCAGCATCAAGATATACATTGGTGTCCCGGTAATCGGTGCCTGTGTTGGCTCGGACGTGACTGTCAGGTACACCGCAACACTCAATGGTAAAACTGAAAACTCCAAGACGCTTGATTTGACGGTGCAGAGTTTCGGACCGGATGATTTGCCGGCGGCGGAATTTCTTGATGTCGTGACTATTGAGGGCGGGCGTTGGTTGGACTTGCGCAAATTTTCCGGCGACGCCCGCATTCAACTTCCGCCTTGGTCGCTAATCGCAGAAAGTCAGCGGTTGTGGATATTGGCGATGAACTATCAACACGATATCGGCAAGTTCAGGTTCCAGTGGGTGCTGGAAAATCATGAAGTGACGGCAAAGGAAGTTCGCCTGGGTATTCGGGCGGTGTTGTCCCGAGCCTGGCTGGATTTATCTAAGGACTACGATTCAGTAAGCTTGATCGCGGGTGTCACTTTTGACGGCGCCCCTGGAACACCGCCGGCTGATCCGGCACAGTCTTTGCTCCCGTCAAACTCCATTGAATTCAAGTTCGCTTCTGAAAACCTGCGAGTGGGTGACCCGGAACTGGACTTGAAAAAGCCAAGCGTGCTGGAGGCCACCGAATGCGGGGCCGAGGGCTGCCTGCTCAACCCGATCAACGCAAAACATGGCGCGACGATTCGTGTGGCTTACGTTGGGATGGCACAGACCGACTGGGTGTGTGCGTATTTCGAGGGGAGTCCCGGTAGCGGGACACCATCGCTGGCGTGTGTGAACGGATCGACTGTTGGTTTTGTCGATGTCCCGGTACCGCCTTCTGCAATCAGAGCCAACTTTTGCCAATCGGTCAAAGTGCGCTACACGGTATTGCGTGACACCCTATTGTGGTCGTCCGAGCCGCTGAACCTGAAGGTACTTTGTCTCACTGATTTGCCCACGCCAGAGGTGACCCAAGCGACGCTGGGTGAGTTGGATCTCAGAACGTTCTCGGGAAATGCTGAATGCACAGTGGCCCCCTGGTTGTTTATCGCCGAAGGCCAGCCAACCTGGCTATGGGTAACGGGCGAATTGGAGGATGGCACGCCTTACAGCTTCGATGCCCTGATGGGGGAAGGGCTTCCCGCATCGGGCGAGGAGGACGGTGTCAGCAGTTGGTTGCCACGTCATGAATTGGAAAAACTGGCGGATTGCAGCACGTTCAAGGTGCATTTCGCCGTCAACTTCAATGGCCAGATCGATCATCCCAGCGCGGTCGAGTTCCCGCTGCGGGAGCTGACGGTTCATCAGCAAGACCTGAACCTGATTGTGCCGACAGTAACCGTGGCGGTGAAGGATGTCCTCAACCCGGAAAACGCGAGACAAGGCGTCATTGTGCAAGTGGCGTATGAGGGTATCAGCCCTCGCCAGACGATCCAGCCTCACTGGGTACGCCCGGATGGAATGACTTTTCCGATCGAGGCCCAACAGGGTAATAGCGTGCCAGGTCGTGTCAGGTTCCACGTCCCGTTCGAGGAGGTGATCGCTTGTATCGGCAAGACTGTATCCCTGCGTTATACCGTGACAAGTCAATGCAAGCAGGCAACTTCTCTGGACCTCAACCTGAAAGTTCTCGTGCCGAAACACTGGCCGACACCAAACGTACTTGAGGCGACCCATGACATTTTGGACTTGGGTAACTTTGATGGCGACGCCACGATCAAGGTCAAACCGTGGGCGCCTTGGATTTTAAGGGGGCAAAGGGTCTGGTTGATCGGCACGGGCACTGATAAGAATGGTGCAGCTTATACGTTTGAGGTCATTGGTGGGGAGTCGGTGACTGCGGAAGAAGAGATGGATGGTTTAGTCCGTCCCGTGAAACGTGTTGATCTTGATGAATTATCGGATCTCAGTGACTTGAGGTGCACTTGTTGTGTTTTGCTGGATGGCAGTGATAGTAGAACTGAAACAGTTGAATTCCCTGCTCTCCATCTGACAGTTAAAGCGCTGCCTGAGGTTCATTACGAAAACTTTGATGGTCAACCCAATCAACTTATCAGTGCCGGGCAGAGCCTTGATCTGTCGGTTTTGAAAATGAAGATAAGGCTGGAAAAGGGCGCTGGGCAGGCTGGGATTTGGACATTTGCTTCGGGACAGGTTCCAGATATGTTGGATGGACCCGCCATTGCAATGTCCCATAATTTAGATAATGCCAACCCCAAACAACATTTGTGGTTGGACTTTAGAGTGTCGTATCAGAGTGTCAAATTTGCCTGGACTTATAATCACCGGCCCGCGAGCGTTATATATTATGATGAAGTGTATAATAAAATAGATGAGTTGCATTTTGAGGGGGAATATAACGGTGGGCTACGACACCATTGGGTTGATTTTTCTGCGCCACCCGGAAGGCGTATTGCGCACATGGAGTTTGTGCAGAGCGACTATTCCTTCGCAGATAAGTTCGAGCTGAGCAAATGATGTAGGGTTTCGCTGTTTCATGGGTATTGGCGAGTGTTCTTCCTAATCTTCGAACCGATTTTTTAGTTTGAAGATTAGGGCGTAATTGATGGCGCTCGAATCGAAGATTAAATTTTCCTCGATGATTTACGTCTCTTGTTGAACCGTCGACGATTATCGTGAGCCCGATCCATGTCCAATCCGAATGCCCTGACTGCCCTGGCCTTACCCACAGGCAACAGTCTTGTAGCCGATGAAACCGAAAACCGGCTGAGCCTCAGCCTTGAAGGTCAACCACTGATCCAGCTGCGCCTGACCCGCGACTCCGAGTTGCAACTGCAATTGGAAGAGAGCAGCGATCACCCTGTCAGCCAGGCCATTTGGTCAGCCTGTTATTGGTTGTTTGCCCGAGACCCGGCCTGCCAGCGTCTGACCTGGCAACTCGATGAACTGCCGACCGAGGCCTTGCACAGCGGCTTGCTGATCGCGACGGAAAACTGCGGCGAATATCGAAGCGAACGCACCTTGTTCTGGCAGTTGCCGCAGCCCTGGCTGGTGCAGCCGCTGACCAGCAGTTATCCACAGCAAATGGTCATCAGTGGTGGCAAGCGCCATCCGCTGCGACCGGTGAAGCCGCAGGGTGAGGTCTATCGGCGTTTCGATGCCCGACTCGGGGCGTGGATTTCCTTGCGCACGGTCGACATCGACCAAGACCTTGCCCGTTTTAACCGTTGGCAGAACAGCCCACGGGTCGCAAGTTTCTGGCAGGAGGAGGGCAGTCTCGAACAGCATCGTGAGTACCTGAAAAAACTCGAAGCGGATCCCCACACGGTGATGCTGATCGGCTGTTTCGACGATCAGCCGTTCGCCTATTTCGAAGCCTATTGGGCCAAGGAAGATCGCATCGCACCGTTCTACGATGCCGGCGATTACGACCGTGGCATTCACATGCTGGTGGGTGAAGAAAACCATCGTGGCCCGCACAAGGTAGCGAGCTGGTTATCGGCGTTGACGCATTACCTGTTTCTCGACGATCCGCGCACTCAGCGAGTGGTTGCCGAGCCTCGTGCCGACAACGCCAAGATGATCGGGTACATGCAGGGGCAGCGATTCCATTGCGAAAAGGAGTTCGACTTTCCACACAAGCGCGCCGCGTTGATGGTGTTGGGGCGTGAGCGGTTTTTTGAGCGGTGTGAGTTGACATGAACGGTAGGGCTCAAGATCAGTTTCGGTCTTGAGCCAATCTTCGCCAGCAGGCTCGCGAAGGGGGCGACGCCAATGTCAGATCTTAACGACGGGCATTGGTATCCGCACGATTGCCCGAGACCTTGCGGCAATGCACCAGCGCATCGCGAATCATGAAGTTCACCAGGGTTGGCGAGACACCGAGTTCCTTGGCGATGTCCTTTTGCGGCACGCCGTGCAGGCGGTACATCTCGAAGGCGTAGCGGGTACGGCTCGGCAGTTCGGTGAGCGCGTCGGCGATGTTTTCCAGGGTGGAAAAATTGATGTGCGACGTTTCCGGTGAAGCCCCCTGAATCACCACGTTCAGACCTTCCTCTTCAGGCCCGGAATATTTCAGCTCCAGTGCCTGCTTGCGGTAGTGATCGATCGCCAGGTTGCGCACGATCTGGAACAGATAGCTGAGCTGAGCCTTGAACGAGGACGTGATCTGCGGCGCCGATTGCAGGCGGAAGAATGCATCCTGCACCACATCCTCGGCACGCGAGCGGCAGCCGGTGATGCGGGCTGCAATCTTGACCAGAATCAGTCGATTGTCGACGAAGGCCTGTAGTAGCGGCGAATCGCACCTGCTTGTGGACACTTGTTCCGTCATGGAAATCACCTTGCTGCCAAATAGGTTGGTCGGACGCCTGGAAGACCTGGGCTGTCCTACACATCGAGCGACAAATTATGTTGAATGATAATGATTGTCAATTGAGAAATAGAACTATTGCTCGCGCAGGTGCAGAGCTAGAACTGCGACACGCTGATTCATCCCTGCTCCGATTGGCGTTCATGCCAGTCGACTAATTATTTGAAGACGCGATCCGTTCTCATTGAGGAATGGCACAGCGCAACCCGCATAACCCTGTAGGAGCGAGTTCACTCGCGATGGTCGCCAACGATAACGATGGGCACCTGACTCCCCGCGGTGTTCTCTGGTTTTTCGCGAGCATGCTCGCTCCTACAGGGATCTCGTGACCTACGAAAACCGATTCCAATTGCAAGCCGAATTCAGGCAGGAAACCTCATGACCGACGCGTTCGAAATCCCCAGCACACTGGTCCAAGCCCTCCAGCGCCGCGCGGCCCTGACGCCGGATCGGCTGGCCTTGCGTTTTCTCGCCGAAAGCGAAGATCAGGCTGTGGTGCTCAGTTATCGCGAGCTGGATCAGCGAGCGCGGATTATTGCCGGTGCGCTGCAGGCCGAAGCCGGTTTGGGTGATCGCGCGGTGCTGCTGTTTCCCAGTGGCCCGGATTACGTCGCGGCGTTCTTTGGCTGCCTGTATGCTGGGGTCATCGCCGTGCCGGCTTACCCACCGGAGTCGACGCGCCGTCATCATCAGGAGCGCCTGCTGTCGATCATCAGCGATGCCGAACCGCGCCTGCTGTTGACCAGCGCCGGCCTGCGCGATGCACTGCTGCAGATTGAAGGTGCACCGCCGCTGCTGTGTGTCGACACGCTCGACAATGCGCTGGCCGAGCGCTGGGTCGCGCCGGACCTGCAAGACGATGACATTGCCTTTCTGCAATACACCTCCGGCTCCACCGCGTTGCCCAAAGGTGTGCAAGTCAGCCACGGCAATCTGGTGGCCAACGAGTTGCTGATCCGCCACGGTTTCGGCATCGACATCAACCCCGATGACGTGATCGTCAGCTGGCTGCCGCTGTACCACGACATGGGCCTGATCGGCGGCCTGTTGCAACCGATTTTCAGCGGTGTGCCGTGCGTGTTGATGTCGCCGGCGTACTTTCTCGGCCGGCCATTGCGCTGGTTGGAAGCGATCAGCGAGTACGGCGGCACCATCAGCGGCGGGCCGGATTTTGCCTATCGCTTGTGCAGCGAACGGGTCAGCGAATCGGCGCTGGAGCGGCTCGACCTGAGCCGCTGGCGCGTGGCGTATTCCGGGTCCGAGCCGATTCGCCTCGACACCCTGGAGCGCTTTACCGAGAAGTTCGCCAGCTGCGGTTTCACAGAAGACAGTTTCATGGCCTCTTATGGCCTGGCCGAAGCCACGCTATTCGTGGCCGGTACACCACGCGGCCAAGGCATCGGCAACTTGCGTGTCGACGATCAAGCCCTGGCGCAGAACCGTGCACAAATGGGCGAGGGCAGCGCGATCATGAGTTGCGGCATCAGCCAGCCCGATCATGGGGTGCTGATCATCGACCCTGCATCGCTCGGCGAGCTGGCGGACAACGCGGTGGGCGAAGTCTGGGCCACCGGCCCGAGCATCGCCCACGGCTACTGGCGCAACCCCGAGGCCTCCGCCAAAACCTTCGTCCAGCACGCCGGCCGGACCTGGCTGCGCACCGGTGACCTGGGCTTCAAGCGGGGCGGTGAACTGTTCATCACCGGTCGCCTGAAAGACATGCTGATCGTGCGCGGGCACAACCTTTATCCACAGGACATCGAGCAAACCGTCGAGCGTGAAGTGGAGGTGGTGCGCAAAGGGCGCGTTGCCGCGTTCGCGGTGAACATTGACGGTCAGGAAGGCATCGGCATCGCCGCGGAAATCAGCCGCAGCGTGCAAAAAATCCTGCCACCCGAAGCCCTGATCAAAGCCATCCGCCAGGCCGTGGCCGAGGCATATCAGGAAGCACCGAGTGTGGTGGTGCTGCTCAATCCGGGCGCATTGCCCAAGACTTCCAGCGGCAAGTTGCAACGCTCGGCGTGCCGCAATCGCCTGGCGGACGGCAGCCTCGACAGCTATGCGGTGTTCCCGTCGGCCACCACTGAAAACCAAGACTCGACGGCATCTGCCTGCGAACTGGAAGCACGGATCAGCCAGATCTGGGCCGAACAATTGAACGCCAAGCAGGTCAGCGCCAACGATCATTTCTTCCTGCTCGGCGGCAACTCGATCGCCGCCACGCAAGTGATCGCCCGAGTGCGAGATGAACTGGGCCTGGAGCTGAACCTGCGCCTGCTGTTCGAAGCACCGACCCTGGCTGCGTTCGCCGCCGCCGTGGCACAGCAACAACAAGACGGCGGCAGCGCCCAAGGCGAAATCACCGCGTTGCCGCGCACCGACGCGATGCCGCAATCCCTGGCGCAAAACCGTCTGTGGATTACCTGGCAACTCGATCCGCAAAGCAGCGCCTACAACATTCCCGGTGCCTTGCGCCTGCGTGGCGAGCTGGACGAAGATGCCTTGCGCGCCAGCTTCCAGCAATTGATCGAGCGCCACGAATCCCTGCGCACGCGGTTCTTCGAGCGCGACGGCGTGGCCTTGCAACAGGTCGAAGCCGCAGCCGCGTTCAATCTGCAACTGATCGACATCAGTGATCTGCCGCTCGCCGAGCGTGAAGCTCGCGCTCGGCAAATCCGCGAGGACGAGGCCCGCACCCAGTTCGATCTGGAAAAAGGCCCGTTGCTGTGGGTAACGCTGGTGCGCCTGGACGACGAAGATCATCAATTGCTGGTGACGATGCACCACATCATCGCCGACGGTTGGTCGCTGAACGTACTGATCGACGAGTTCTCGCGGCTGTACGCAGCGGCCTCCCAAGGGCAGCAGGCAACGCTCGCGTCATTGCCCACGCAATACGCCGATTACGGCAGCTGGCAGCGCCAATGGCTGGCGCAAGGTGAGGGCCAGCGGCAACTGGCTTACTGGAAAGCGCAATTGGGTGACGAGCACCCGACGCTTGAACTGGCCACCGATCACCCACGCTCCGCTAAACAAACCCACAGCGCCGCCCGTCACACCGTGCGTCTGGGCGCGCCCCTGAGCGAGGCCGTTCGCCAGACTGCCCAGGCCCATCAATCGACATCCTTCATGTTGTTGCTTGCCGCGTTCCAGACCCTGTTGCATCGCTACAGTGGTCGGCGCGACATACGCGTCGGCGTGCCCAATGCCAACCGTCCGCGCCTGGAAACCCAGGGCCTGATCGGCTTCTTCATCAACACCCAGGTGCTGCGTGCCGAGGTGGATTCGCGATTGCCATTCATCGAGTTGCTGGGGCAAACCCGTCAGGCCGCGTTGGGCGCGCAGGCGCATCAGGATCTGCCGTTCGAACAATTGCTCGAAGCCTTCCCGCAGGCGCGTGAACAAGGCCTGTTCCAGGTCATGTTCAACCATCAGCAGCGTGACCTCGGCGCCTTGAAGCGCCTGCCGGGGCTGCTCGCTGAAGAGCTGCCGTGGCACAGCCGTGAAGCCAAGTTCGATCTGCAACTGCACAGCGAAGAGGATCGCAACGGTCGCCTGACGTTGTCCTTCGACTATGCCGACGAGTTGTTCGACGCCGCGACCATTGAGCGTCTGGCCGAGCATTTCAGCCATCTGCTTCAAGCCATTTGTGCGCAACCGGCCACTGCTGTCGGCGATCTGCAGTTGCTGACGTCGACCGAATACGATCAGCAAAACACCTGGAGCGTTGCCCCGTGCGAACCGGCGCAACAGTGGCTGCCGGAGCGGCTCAACGAACAGGCACGCCAGACGCCGGAGCGCACCGCGCTGTTGTGGGACGGCGGCAGTCTGGACTTTACCGAACTGCACACCCAGGCCAATCGCCTGGCCCATTACCTGCGCGACAAAGGTGTCGGTCCGGATACCTGCGTAGCCATCGCCGCCGAGCGTTCGCCGCAACTGCTGATCGGCCTGCTGGCAATCATCAAGGCCGGTGGCGCCTACGTGCCTCTGGACCCGGATTACCCCGCCGAGCGCCTTGCCTACATGCTCAGCGACAGCGGCGTCGAATTGCTGCTGACCCAGACCGCTTTGCTCGACCGCTTGCCGTCCACCGACGGCGTCAGCGTGATCGCCATGGACGCCCTGCATCTGGAAAACTGGCCGAACCATGTGCCAGGCCTGCATTTGCACGGCGACAACCTGGCCTATGTGATTTACACCTCCGGTTCGACCGGCCAACCAAAAGGTGTCGGTAATACCCACGCAGCCTTGGCCGAACGTCTGCAATGGATGCAGAACACTTATCGCCTGAACGACAGCGACGTGCTGATGCAAAAGGCGCCGATCAGTTTCGACGTGTCAGTCTGGGAATGCTTCTGGCCACTGATCACCGGCGCGCGCCTGCTGATCGCCGGCCCCGGTGAACATCGCGATCCACATCGCATCGCGCAGCTTGTTCAAGAATTTGGCGTGACCACGCTGCACTTCGTGCCACCGCTGCTTTCACTGTTCATCGACGAACCGCTGAGCGCCGAATGCACCAGCCTGCGTCGTGTGTTCTCCGGCGGCGAAGCCTTGCCCGCCGAATTGCGCAATCGCGTGCTGGCACAACTGCCGGCGGTGCAACTGCACAACCGCTATGGCCCGACCGAAACCGCGATCAACGTCACTCATTGGCACTGCAGCAGCGCCGATGGCGAGCGTTCGCCGATTGGCCGGCCGCTGGGCAACGTGGTCTGCCGCGTGCTGGATAGCGAACTCAATTCGGTGCCGGTCGGTGTGCCGGGTGAACTGTGCATCAGCGGCATTGGCCTGGCCCGTGGTTACCTTGGTCGTCCGGCGCTGACCGCTGAGCGTTTCGTGGTCGACCCATTGGGTGAACAGGGTGCGCGGCTGTATCGCACCGGCGACCGTGCACGCTGGACGGCGGACGGCGTGATCGAATACCTCGGCCGTCTCGATCAGCAGGTCAAGTTGCGTGGTTTCCGCGTCGAGCCGGAAGAAATCGAAGCGCGTCTGCTGGCCCGGGAAGGCGTCGCCCAGGCCGTAGTGCTGGTGCGCGAAACCGCGGCTGGTGCACAGCTGATTGGCTACTACACCGCCACTGACGCCACCGAAACCGAAGAGGCTCAAACCGCGCACCTGAAAACCGCGCTGGCGGCCGAATTGCCGGAATACATGGTCCCGGCGCAACTGATGCGCCTGGCGCAAATGCCCCTCAGCCCGAGCGGTAAAGTCGACCGTCGCGCCCTGCCGGAACCGCAGTGGCAGGTGCGTGAACACGTTGAACCGGTGACTGAACTGGAACAACAAATCGCCGGCATCTGGCGCGAAGTGCTGGGGCTGGAACAAATCGGCCTGCGCGACGATTTCTTCGCCCTCGGCGGTCATTCGTTGCTGGCTACGCAAATCATCTCCCGTACCCGTCAGGCCTGTGACGTCGAATTGCCGCTGCGTGCGCTGTTCGAGAACAGTGAACTCGGCGCGTTTGCCGAACAGATCCGCCTGATCCAGGCCAGCGGCCACACCAACAAACAGCCGCCAATCGAAAAGGTCGACCGCCACCAACCGGTGCCGCTGTCCTATTCCCAGCAGCGCATGTGGTTCCTCTGGCAAATGGAGCCGGACAGCCCGGCCTACAACGTCGGCGGCATGGCGCGTCTGAGAGGGGTGCTGGAAGTCGGGCGTTTCGAGGCGGCGCTGCAAGCGCTGATCCTGCGCCACGAAACCCTGCGCACCACCTTCCCGAGCGTCGACGGCGTGGCCCGTCAGCAGGTGCATGCCGAGACGGGCGTGCGCATGGACTGGAAGGATTTTTCGACGTTGGCCGCTGACGACCGCGAGCAGCGCGTGCAGCAACTGGCTGACGATGAAGCGCACCTGCCGTTCGACCTGGAAACCGGTCCGCTGCTGCGTGCTTGTCTGGTCAAGACCGCGGAGCAAGAGCACTACTTCGTGCTGACCCTGCACCACATCGTCACCGAAGGTTGGGCGATGGATATCTTTGCCCGGGAACTCAGCGCGCTGTACGAAGCGTTCATCGACGACCGCGAATCGCCGCTGGCGCCGTTGCCGGTGCAGTACCTGGACTACAGCGTCTGGCAGCGCCAGTGGCTGGAGTCCGGCGAGCGTCAACGCCAGCTCGACTATTGGACTGCGCAGCTGGGCCGCGAACATCCGTTGCTGGAGTTGCCCGGCGACCGTCCGCGCCCACCGGTGCAAAGCCATCAGGGCGAACTGTTCCGTTTCGACCTGAGCGATGATCTGGCGGCGCGGGTCCGCGCCTTCAATGCCCAACAGGGCCTGACCCTGTTCATGACCATGACCGCCGCGCTGGCCGTGCTGCTATACCGCTACAGCGGCCAGACCGACCTGCGCATCGGCGCGCCGGTGGCCAACCGCATCCGCCCGGAAAGCGAAGGGCTGATCGGCGCGTTCCTCAACACCCAGGTGTTGCGTTGCCAGCTCGATGGCCAGATGTCGGTCGGCGAGTTGTTCGAGCAGGTGCGCCACACCGTGATCGAAGGCCAGTCCCATCAGGACCTGCCGTTCGATCATCTGGTGGAGGCCTTGCAGCCACCGCGCAGCGCCGCGTACAACCCGCTGTTCCAGGTGATGTGCAACGTGCAACGCTGGGAATTCCAGCAGAGCCGCACGCTCGCCGGCATGACGGTGGAGTACCTGGCCAACGATGCCCGCGCGACCAAGTTCGACCTCAACCTTGAAGTCACCGACCTCGACCATCGCCTGGGCTGCTGCCTGACCTACAGCACCGATCTGTTCGACGAGCCGCGCATTGCGCGCATGGCCGGGCATTGGCGCAACCTGCTGGAAGCGATGATCGCCGATCCGCAGCAACGTCTGAGCGAACTGCCGCTGCTCGATGCGCCGGAACAGCAACAACTGCTCGACAGCCTCGGTGTCGAGCCGGGCGAGCATCGCCTCGATCAGTGCATCCATCATCTGTTCGCCGAGCAG
Source organism: Pseudomonas sp. G(2018) (assembly GCF_005502415.1). Taxonomy (NCBI): domain Bacteria; kingdom Pseudomonadati; phylum Pseudomonadota; class Gammaproteobacteria; order Pseudomonadales; family Pseudomonadaceae; genus Pseudomonas; species Pseudomonas sp. G(2018). The sequence continues at coordinate 43,732 of NZ_SCOO01000029.1, forward strand.
GCGCTGGTGCGCAAGGACGCGCCGGCACTGACCTTCGCCGGACAAACCCTGAGCTATGCCGAACTCGACAGCCGCGCCAATCGCCTGGCCCGGGCGCTGCGCGAACGTGGCGTGGGGCCGCAGGTGCGCGTGGGCCTGGCGCTGGAGCGTTCGCTGGACATGGTGGTCGGCCTGCTGGCGATCCTCAAGGCCGGTGGCGCCTACGTGCCGCTGGACCCGGAATACCCGCTCGATCGCCTGCATTACATGATCGGGGACAGCGGCATTGGCTTGCTGCTCAGCGATGCGGCGATGTTCAAAGCACTGGGTGAGTTGCCATCCACCGTGGCCCGTTGGTGCCTTGAAGAGGACGCCGCCGAACTGGCCCATTACCCGACCACCGAGCTGCCATTGATCAGTCTGCCGCAACATCAGGCTTACCTGATCTACACCTCGGGTTCCACCGGCAAGCCGAAAGGCGTAGTGGTGTCCCACGGCGAAATCGCCATGCACTGCCGCGCCGTGATCGAGCGCTTCGGCATGCGCCCGGACGATTGCGAACTGCATTTCTATTCGATCAACTTCGACGCCGCCACCGAGCGCCTGCTGGTACCGCTGCTCAGCGGTGCACAGGTAGTGTTGCGTGCGCAAGGGCAGTGGGACGCGGAAGAAATCTGCGGCTTGATCCGCACCCATCGCATCAACATCCTCGGTTTCACCCCGAGCTACGGCAGCCAGTTGGCGCAGTGGTTGGCGACGCAAAACGAAATCCTGCCGGTACGTATGATCATTACCGGCGGTGAAGCACTGACCGGGGAACACTTGCAGCGGATTCGCGCGGCGTTCAAGCCGAGCCTGTTCTTCAATGCCTACGGTCCGACTGAAACCGTGGTCATGCCATTGGCCAGTCTCGCGCCCGAGGTGTTGGAAGAGGGTGCCGGCAGCGTGCCGATCGGCAGCGTGATAGGCGCCCGCGTGGCGTACATTCTTGACGCCGATCTGGCCCTGGTGCCACAAGGCGCGACGGGTGAGTTGTTCATCGGTGGTGCGGGTCTGGCCCAGGCGTATCACGAGCGGGCGGGCATCACCGCCGAACGTTTTGTTGCCGATCCGTTCGCGGCCAATGGCGGGCGCATGTACCGCACCGGCGACCTGGTGCGCCAGCGTGCCGATGGCCTGGTGGAATACCTCGACCGGATCGACCATCAAGTGAAGATCCGTGGTTTCCGCATTGAGCTGGGTGAAATCGAAACCCGTCTGCTGGACCATGAATCGGTGCGTGAAGCCGTTGTATTGGCACTCGATGCACCGAGCGGCAAACAACTGGTTGGCTATCTGGTAACGGACGTTTTCGAGCAAGGTGAAGTGCAACAGGCCGAACTGCGCGAAGCCCTCAAGTCACACCTCAAGGCGCAACTGCCGGACTACATGGTGCCCACGCATCTGATCCTGCTGGCCAGCATGCCGCTGACCGCCAACGGCAAGCTTGATCGCCGTGTGCTGCCGGCACCGGACCCGGAGCTGAACCGTCAACAATATGTAGCGCCGAGCAACGCGCTTGAACTGACCCTGGCGCAGATCTGGTGCGAAGTGCTCAACGTCGAAAAGGTCGGTCTCAACGACAACTTCTTCGAACTCGGCGGCGACTCGATCCTGTCGATCCAGGTGGTCAGCCGTGCGCGGCAGCAAGGCATTCACTTCAGCCCGCGGGACCTGTTCCAGCACCAGACCGTACAGACCCTCGCGGTCGTGGCTGGCCGCACCGATCAGGTCACGGCCGAGCTTGTCATTGCAGAGCAAGGCTTGCTCACTGGCCAATCGCGCCTGACGCCGATCCAGCACTGGTTCTTCGACACCGACATCCCGCAGCGCCAGCACTGGAACCAGGCGTTGTTGCTGCAACCGACCATGACGCTGGAACCCCATCGCCTCGAGCAGGCGCTGTTGGCGCTGATTGAACAACACGATGCCTTGCGCCTGCGCTTCAGCGCAGTCGCCGGCCAATGGCATGCCGAGCATCAGTCGATTTCCGAGACACCGGTGTTGTGGCAAGTGCGCGTGTCGTCCATGGACAAATGCGCCGCCGTGTTCGCCGACGCCCAGCGCAGCCTCGATCTTGCACAAGGACCGCTGATGCGCGTGCTGCTGGTCGATGGCCCCGAGGGGCAGCAACGGCTGTTCATCGCCATTCACCACCTGGTGGTGGACGGGGTTTCATGGCGTGTGTTGCTGGACGATTTGCAAACGCTGTATCGCCAACTCGAGGCGCAGCAGTCGGTGAGGCTGCCGGTGAAAACCAGCGCATTCAAGGACTGGGCCGCACGCTTGCAGGCCTATGCCGGCAGCGAATCCCTGCGTGAAGAACTGAACTGGTGGCAGGCACAATTGGCAGGGCCGCATGCGCTTTTGCCGTGCGAACGCCCCGAGGGCGGCCGGCAGAACCGCCATGCGCAAACCGTCAGCGTGCGCCTCGACAGCGAGCGCACCCGGCAATTGCTGCAACAGGCACCGAGCGCCTATCGCACCCAGGTCAACGACCTGTTTCTGACCGCGCTGGCCCGTGTTTTGTGCCGCTGGAGTGGTCACGAATCGGCGTTGATTCAACTGGAAGGTCATGGCCGCGAAGCGCTGTTCGACGAGATTGACCTGACCCGCACCGTCGGTTGGTTCACCAGCGCTTATCCACTGCGCCTGACACCCGCGCCAGAGCAGGGCGACTCGATCAAGGCGATCAAGGAACAACTGCGTGCCGTGCCGCATAAGGGCCTGGGTTACGGTGTGCTGCGTTATCTCGCCGATGACCTGAGCCGCCAGAGCATGGCCGCGTTGCCGATGGCGCCGATCACCTTCAACTACCTGGGGCAGTTCGACCAGAGCTTCGGTGCCGAGGCGTTGTTCCATCCGCTGGATGAAGCCATCGGTGCAGCCCACGATCCGCGGGCGCCGTTGCCCAACGAGTTGAGCGTCGACGGTCAGGTCTACGGCGGTGAACTGGTACTGCGCTGGACCTTCAGCGCCGAACGCTTTGATCCGCAAACCATCCGCGATCTGGCCGACGCCTACGTGGACGAGTTGCAGAACCTGATCGAGCATTGCCTGGCGGATGACGCGGGCGGCCTGACGCCGTCGGACTTCCCGCTGGCGAAACTGAGCCAGACGCAACTCGATGCGCTGCCGGTGCCGGCCTCGGTCATCGAAGACGTCTATCCTCTGACCCCGATGCAGGAAGGCATGTTGCTGCACACCTTGCTGGAACCGGGCACCGGCCTGTACTACATGCAGGACCGCTACCGCATCAACAGCGAGCTTGATCCGCAGCGCTTCGCCCAGGCCTGGCAAGCGGTGATCGCCCGTCACGAAGCCTTGCGTGCGTCATTCTGCTGGAACGTCGGCGAAGACATGCTGCAGGTTATCCACAAGCCGGGCAGCACGCCGATTGAATACCTCGACTGGAGCGATCTTACCGATGCCGAGCAGGAGGCAAAGCAGGAAACCAGGCTGCAAACCCTGCTCAAGACCGAGCGCGAAGCCGGGTTCGATCTGCTCAACCAGGCACCGTTCCACCTGCGCCTGATCCGGGTCGGTGCGGCGCGGTACTGGTTCATGATGAGCAACCATCACATCCTCATCGATGCCTGGTGCCGTTCGCTGCTGATGAACGATTTCTTCGAAATCTACAGCGCCCTCGGCGAAGGCCGGGAAGCCCAGCTGGCCGTACCGCCGCGTTATCGCGACTACATCGGCTGGCTGCAACGCCAGAGCCTGGACGAAGCGCGGCAGTGGTGGAAAACCAATCTGCAAGGCTTCGAACGGACCACGCCGATTCCGAGCGACCGGCCGTTCCTGCGCGAACATGCCGGTGACAGCGGCGGCATGATCGTCGGCGACCGCTACACAAGACTCGACGCCCGTGACGGTGCGCAATTGCGTGAACTGGCCCAGGCCCATCAACTGACCATCAATACTTTCGCCCAGGCGGCGTGGGCTTTGGTGCTGCGACGCTTGAGCGGTGATCGAGACGTGCTCTTCGGCGTCACGGTGGCCGGGCGTCCGGTGGACATGCCGCAAATGCAGCGCACCGTCGGCCTGTTCATCAACAGCATCGCGCTGCGGGTGAAGATGCCGGAGGACGATCAGCGTTGCAGCGTGCGCCAGTGGCTGACGGGGTTGATCGACAGCAACATGCAGTTGCGCGAGTACGAGTATCTGCCGCTGGTGAACATCCAGGAGCAGAGTGAGCTGCCCAAAGGTCAGCCACTGTTCGACAGCCTGTTCGTGTTCGAAAACGCCCCGGTGGAGGTCTCGGTGCTGGACCGCGCACAAAGCCTCAACGCCACCTCGGATTCGGGCCGCACCCACACCAACTTCCCGCTGACGGCGGTGTGCTATCCGGGGGATGACCTTGGGCTGCACCTGTCTTACGACCAGCGTTACTTCGATGAGTCCACGGTCGAACGCCTGCTCGGCGAGTTCAAGCGCCTGTTGCTGGCGTTGCTCGAAGGCTTCCACGGTGACATGGCCGACCTGCCATTGCTGGGGGTCGAGGAACAGGACTTCCTGGTCCTTGGCTGCAACAAGAGCGAGCATGACTATCCGCTGGAGCAGAGCTACGTGGCGTTGTTCGAAGCGCAGGTAGCCGCGCATCCACAACGCATGGCTGCGAGCTGCCTGGATCAGCAGCACAGCTACCTGGAGCTTAACCAGCGCAGTAACCGACTGGGTCACGCCTTGATCGCTGCGGGTGTTGGTGTGGATCAGCCGGTAGCGTTGCTGGCTGAGCGTAATCTCGATCTGCTCGGCATGATCATCGGCAGCTTCAAGGCGGGCTCGGGGTATCTGCCGCTGGATCCGGGTCTGCCGAGCCAGCGCCTGAGCCGCATCATCGATCTCAGCCGCACGCCATTGCTGGTCTGCACCCAGGCCTGCCGTGAGCAAGCGCTGGCGTTGCTGGACGAGTACGGTTGCGCCAATCGACCGAAGTTGCTGGTGTGGGAAGAGGTGCAGGCGAGCGATGCATCGGTGGTCAACCCGGGCATCTACAGTGGCCCGGACAATCTGGCCTACGTGATCTACACCTCCGGTTCCACCGGTTTGCCCAAAGGTGTGATGGTCGAACAGCGCGGCATGCTCAATAACCAGTTAAGCAAGGTGCCGTACCTGAACCTGAGCGACGCCGACGTGATCGCCCAGACCGCGTCGCAAAGCTTCGATATTTCGGTCTGGCAGTTCCTCGCCGCGCCGTTGTTCGGCGCGCGGGTGGACATCGTGCCCAATACCATCGCCCACGATCCACAGGGTCTGTTGGCCCATGTGCAGAACCAGGGCATCACCGTACTGGAAAGCGTGCCGTCGCTGATCCAGGGCATGCTCGCCCAGGAGCGCATGAGCCTTGACGGCCTGCGCTGGATGCTGCCGACCGGCGAGGCGATGCCGCCGGAACTGGCGCACCAATGGCTGTTGCGTTATCCCGATATCGGGCTGGTGAACGCCTACGGGCCGGCGGAATGCTCGGATGACGTGGCGTTCTTCCGTGTCGACATGGCCTCGACCCGCGGCAGTTATCTGCCGATTGGTACGCCGACCGATAACAACCGTTTGTACCTGCTCGATGGCGCGCTGGAACTGGTGCCGTTGGGTGCGGTGGGTGAGTTGTGTGTTGCCGGTACCGGGGTCGGGCGCGGTTATGTCAGTGACCCGCTGCGCACCGCCCAGGTGTTCGTGCCGAACCCGTTCGGTGCGCCGGGGGATCGCCTGTACCGCACGGGTGACCTGGCCCGCCGTCGCAGTGACGGTGTTCTGGAATATGTAGGGCGCATCGACCATCAGGTAAAGATTCGCGGCTATCGCATCGAACTCGGTGAAATCGAAGCGCGCCTGCATGAACAGCCGGAGGTCCGCGATGCGGCAGTGGGTGTGCAGGAAGGGGTGAACGGCAAGCACCTGGTGGGTTATCTGGTCGCGGCGGATTCAGCGCTGAATCCGGCCGAGCGCCTGGAACGCATCAAACAGCGCCTGCGCGCCGAACTGCCGGAATACATGGTGCCGTTGCACTGGCTGTGGCTCGACAAGATGCCGCTCAACGCCAACGGCAAACTTGACCGCAAGGCCCTGCCGGCGCTGGAAATCGGCCAGTTGCAGAGCCAGGACTATGCAGCACCGCGCAATGACCTGGAGCAGACTCTGGCCGCGATCTGGGCCGAAGTGCTGAAGGTGGAAAAAGTCGGCATCCGCGACAACTTCTTCGAACTGGGCGGGCATTCGCTGCTGGCCACGCAAATCGCCTCGCGCGTGCAGAAAACCCTGCAACGGGACGTGCCGCTGCGGGCGATGTTCGAGTGCAGCACGGTGGAGGAGCTGGCGGGGTACATCGACGGATTGGCAGCCAGCGACATCACCGAGGACAAGGTGGATCGGTTGAATGATCTGATGGCGGAGCTGGAAGGGCTTTGATGCTCTAGCGCCTGTACCGGCCCCTTCGCGAGCAGGCTCGCTCCCACATTTGGACTGCGAATACAGGTCAAATGTGGGAGCGGGCCTGCTCGCGAAGTGTCAGCCACCGTCGATGCCGAATGTCATTTAAACAATCGAATCGATATCGATGGTAATCGGCGCCATCAGGCTGTCGTCCACTCTTGACCGGGGGGCCATGGCCAGTTGCTCGGCGGCCCGGTTTTGCGGGTGCGCCTTCCAGCGGGCCAGGCTCAGCGCCAGTTGCTCAGGTTGCGCATGCAGCACGCCGTAGACATCTTCCTGTTTGAGATACTGAGAAGACAGGGGCGTCAGTCGCGCTTGTGTGGATTTGATCTTGCCAATCTCATGCTCGAGGGCATTGATGAGCTTTTCCTGGCTCCGTACATAGGCATCCGGTCTGGCCATCAGATCCTGTCGTATGCGGCGCATTTCTTCCGAGACGATGTTCAATGCGCCTTTTACAAATTGAAGCTCGCGGCGGGTGATCAGAGGCAGATTCGACTCCGATGCTTGCTGCCAACGTCGCAAGGTGGCCCAGCATGCGGGAATGTAGGCAGGGGCCATGAAATGCTCCCCGACCTGGAAAATCTGCGACAACAAGGAGGCTCGCTGCGGCAGGCCGTTTTGCTGCTGCAACGCCACTGTGCACGCGGCATGCTGGTTGATGATGTCGCAACCCGGCTGCCAGAGAATCGAAGACATTTCCCGGTCGTTGAAGTGGACGGGCATGAAGTGGCGCAAGGTGCCGTGGTGTTCGTACGGCTCACAGGTCCAATTGGTGATGCCCGCGACAAACACCGAAAGGCCGAGTGGAACGTTGACAAAGGTCAGCGCGGCCCCGGTGCCGAAAACGTCGGCCTTGGTGTTCATCCAGGTACCAGGCACGCTGGGTACCGGGTCGTTGTGGTTGACGATGCGGTAGTGCACCAACGGTTCCGCGCCTTTGACGAAGTTGGCGTCACCGGCTCGGGGGGCGCCGTAGGTGTAGAGTTGGAGGGTGTAGTTTTCCGTTCTGCGACGCAGCATCTCCGCGAGTAGCAAGGCTACGGCACCGCCGAGACTGTGGCCGCAGATCAGGAGTTTTTGTCCAGCATAGAATCTGTCGAGGTAGTTCAGTACAAAGTCGTAAGCCCTCAGTGCACTTCCATAGAAACCACGGTGGACCTTGCTGTCGGTGCCTTCAAACGGCACTTGGTAAGCATCGGCATCGCGAAGGGCATCGGGGGGATTCTCGGAAGTACCCCGCACGGCAATCAGGATCAATTCATCGTTGTGGGTGATGAAGGCTTGGGTGTCTGTGGCTTCTTTATGTTCGATATCATCGAGAAAGTGCACTTTGGCAGGATGTTCCTGGTCTCTGCCTAGTTCAGGGCTGTTGACGTCATAGAGCGCCGGGTCAAACGGGACGATTTCCAGGCGTTTGGAATACGGCACATCTTCATACAATGGGTAATAAGGTTTGGTCTGTGTTGAATTGACCCTCCAGATTTCATCGGAAACGGCCAACGCATCGCCAAACCAGTTTCCCACGCTCGGTTGCAGCGAAAAGCTCACGGTAGAGTCTATGGGCGCTTTTTCTGGTTTTTGACCAAAAGGGCAGTAACTCAGGGTGGACATCAGCGCGAGTTGATAGAGGTTCAGTGCGCAGAATTCGGGACCGGTCGACAGCATGGGGCGCAAGGCCCGCAGCGGTCGCACTTCAAGCACGGTGTGCTGTTGCGGCAGCAGGGCAAAGCCGAGCTTGCCATGCTCCCCCATGATGGTTGCCCGTCCTTTACTACTCGGGCAAGACAACTCTGGAGGGAGATGCGAAACATGCTCGACTAGATGACGCACTTCTATCTGGACGAACTCATCGGCGCAGGCTTTGGCTGGATTACTTATGGGACGCGCTGCGTCCGGGTTCAGGAAACGGGTTTGCTCGGCGCGTACCTGGAGTTCTGTTATTTGGAGAGGGTAGTGGGGTCTGGTTCGTAAGTCTCTATACAGTTGCTCTGTGCCTTCATACTTCTCATGGAAAATCAGCGCAACCGGGCCTGCAAAATGGTTGGTGACTTTTCCTGTGCCCGTGATATCGAGATAGCCGCTGTATTTCTGACCTTCTGAGTCGATCACTGTGTAGATCAGTCCTGCATAGGGCTCACCCGAGCCGAACTCGTCGACCAATTGAAAACTGGTCCATCTGCCTTGTATGGGGCACGACAGCACTGTGCTGCTCAAGCGTGATGACAGTTCTTCGTCCATGGACTTCACGTCAAATCTCCTTATTCCGTGCAGCCGGGGTAAATGGTGCAAATGCGGCCATCCGGCATCTTGAAGTGGCTAAAATCCGTGTAGTTGCCATCGCAGTAAGCGCGTTGGTCTTCTAAACCTTTGCCCATGCAGCGCTTCCAACCCCCGGGCACTTCGACCCAGGTGTCTCCCCAGCCAGGCCTTTCTTCCTTGGCCAGTGTGATCTTCATCTTTACGGTCTTGCCCGGCAGCTGATCAAGGGTGTACGCCGAGAACGGGCGACCTTTGCCCAACTCGCCCTGTGCATTGGTTTTTTTGCAGTCGAGGAGTTTTCGAAGGATGCGGGGCTTGCCGGAGGTGCGGAACAGCCATTGGCATTCGCCGAAAAACGTACTTTCACCCGCGTCGCTGAACGTGCGCTTGTATTGCTCCTCCAACTCGTCGCGAAAGGCGACGTTGGCGCTGTCGCTCCCAAATTCTCGTCGGGTTTTGCCGTAAGACGCGTTGATATCCAACTCAATGCGCCGAATCACCAAGGGGCAGCCATTGCGGATTCGGCGAATGGTGATTTCGGCATCCGGTTGGTATTGCGTGCGCCATTCCCTGTTGAACATGGGCGCTATGTTGTCGCGGTTTTCCACGGTACAGGTTTCGCCCTTGGCGGGCACATAGACGGCCGTTGCGACGTAGGCGAAATTCGGCGGTAACTCCGCCGTGAAGGTGAAGGTATTCGGCTGGCTGGCGCAGCCGGCGGTCAGTACGAGGCAGCAGCCTGGAAATACAAGGCGCAATGCGTGCTTCAAGTGGTACGGGGTTGCGTCGAACATCCAGTGTTCCTTGTCCGTTGATGTAGCACAGGCTCCAGCACCCGGATGTGAAAGGCTTTCCATGTCCAAATCTCCTTATTCCGTGCAGCCGGGGTAAATGGTGCAAATGCGGCCATCCGGCATCTTGAAGTGGCTAAAATCCGTGTAGTTGCCATCGCAGTAAGCGCGTTGGTCTTCTAAACCTTTGCCCATGCAGCGCTTCCAACCCCCGGGCACTTCGACCCAGGTGTCTCCCCAGCCAGGCCTTTCTTCCTTGGCCAGTGTGATCTTCATCTTTACGGTCTTGCCCGGCAGTTGATCAAGGGTGTACGCCGAGAACGGACGACTCTTTCCCAGCTCGCCCTGTGCGTCGGTTTTTTTGCAGTCGAGAATTTTTCGAAGGATGCGAGGCTTGCCGGAGGTGCGGAACAGCCATTGGCATTCACCGTAAAACGTACTTTCACCCGCGTCGCTGAACGTGCGCTTGTATTGCTCTTCCAACTCGTCGCGAAAAACGACGTTGGCGCTGTCTCCGCTAAAATCTCCCCGGTCTTTTCCATAGGTCGCATTGATATCCAGCTCAATGCGCTGGATCACCAAGGGGCATCCATCGATCGTTCTTCGAATAGTGACTTCGGCATCAGGTGTGTATTGGGTTCGCCACTCCCGGTTGAACATGATGTTTTTGTTGCGCCGGTTTTTGACACTGCAGGTTTCGCCTTCGGCCGGCGTATAGACGGCCGTTGCGACGTAGGCGAAATTCGGCGGTAACTCCGCCGTGAAAGTGAAGGTGTTCGGCTGGCTGACGCAGCCGACCATTAACACCAGGCATCCCCCCAGGCCGGCGCCACGCCATGGGCCACTCATAACGACATTTTCCATTTGCCAAACCCCTGTAACGAATACACCCGCTCAAAATGCTCAGCCGGCGTTTCATCGGCACGCGCCTGCCAGTGCGCCGAGAGGGTATAGGCCGGTGCTTGCAGGCTCTGTACCAATAGAAATGCCACTTGTTCCGGCTCGTGCCAGCTCCATGCATCCGCTTGGGCCAGTCGATCGCCTAGCCAGGCATCCGGATCATGCTGCCCAGCGAGGTCGGCGTAGGCCTTTACATGTTCAGCCAGCAGGTAGCGATGGGCGTTGATACGGCGAATTTGCGTTGCCTGCGAAGCGCAAGTCGATGTGCGCAACCACAGGGGGTCATCGGGCACTGGATAGGTGCCGGGTGCCGGGTTGTTGGTGATTTTCCAGTCTGTGCCATCCCAGTAGCACACACTGATCAGCGGCCCGAGGTAAGCCGCAAAAGCGTCGGCAGGTAATTGTTCGAGGGCCCGAGCCAATACCCGATTGTCATGAAAGCGATACAGCGCTAGGTGCGGGCGCGTACCGATGAGCAATCGTTCGTGCCAGTGTTTGACCAGTTTGGGCAAGTCGCCTTTTGGCAGGCTGGCCAGCCATCCCCAGTTGCGCTGCGGATGCTCGAGCAGTCCATCAATGCGTCTGTCGCCGGGCTGGTCGAGGGTGAAAATGAGCGGCCCGACATTTGCCAGGTCGGCGATGGCAGTGCCTTCGTAGACACTCAGATACTCGAACGGGCTGGAGTTCAACAGTAATTGGTGGGCGTCGCTTTCATTTTCAGAATCCAGAGTCAAGCACAATGAATGGCCCACACTTTGCTGGTCGGTCATCCAGCGACGGACAAACAAGTCAGTCATGCCATGCCTCCTTGTGGCAGGCAGATGCCCGTGCGGCACGCCTCGCAAACGGGGCAGAAGTCCGCGCCCAGAATTTTGCTTTGCGTCATCAATTCCCTCTGGGTGGGGGCCAGCACGGGGCGCAGTTCCGCTGGTGCCGATAGTGCTTCAACCATCGCGGGTGCCGATAGGCTAGAGCCTGGCACCGGAGCGCCACCGAGCTGAAGTTCGCTGCTGCTGAAAATGCCGCCATGACCAATCACAAGGTGTTGGTCTCCTCCCTGAATGCTGACGCCCGCGGCGGCCTCCAGGATCAGAAACTTGCTGACCTTGATGCAAACCTGGTCAGCTTCAATGACCAGGTTTTGATCGACACGGGTATGGCTGTTGCTGGCCACATGTACCTTGTGATCCCCCAAAACGGTGCGATTGTCGTCAGCCTCCAGCACCGTAAAGCTGTTGCCCTTGATGGTTTCCCGCCGCTCATTACCCACTTCGAGGCGACTGTCGTTTTCGATCTTCTGTTCCATATCCCGTTGGGCACGCAGGTAGATCAATTCCCGACCGACGCGATCCTCCAGGTGCAGTTCGTTGAAGCCGGTACTGTTCGGCGTACTGCGGGAGCGAAACACACTGCGGGATTTATGCTCCGGCAATGCGTAGGGCGGTGGATTGATGCTGTTGATCAGGCAGCCGCTGATCAGCGGTTGGTCGGGATCACCTTCCAGAAAGCTGACAAGTACTTCCATGCCGACCCTCGGCAGGCTGACGCTACCGTGTGCATTGCCGGCCAAACCGGAGGCCACCCTCAGCCAACAGCTGCTTTTATCGTTGTGTTGTCCTTCGCGATCCCAATGAAACTGCACCTTGACCCGCCCGTATTGATCGCAATAGATCTCTTCACCTTCAGGACCGGTGACCGTCGCGGTCTGGCTGCCGAGCATTCGCGGTTTTTCGTGGACGAGGGGCGGGCGGTAGAAAACATCCCAGGGAATGGCAATAAACCGGTTGCGATAACCCTGGACAAATCCGTCCTTTCGATCGGTCGCGTCGTGGCTGTAGTTTTCCTCGAGTACGGCGGGTTGCCTGCCTTCATGGCGCACTTTGGTCAGTAACCAAAAGTCGTTCCATTCACGGGTCGGGTGCTCCGACATCTGCAGAATGTGCCCGGATACCAGGGTCGGTTGATCGCTTTTACCCTTTGCCCGGTCGTGATCGGCGCGGTGACGTTCCAGGGAACGTTGACTTGGCACGTTGATGCGCTCGCCCAGGTCAAAACCCCCGAGGTAAGCATAATCTTCCAGATCCGGCTGAACCTGCCCGGGTGCGGATCGGCAGTCGGATTCCAGCAGTCTGCTGGCTCTCTTGAAATCGTAGTCTCGACGTGTAGTACGACTGGGGCGGGTATTGAGTTGCCGCTTGAATCGCTTGATGACCGGCCCTTCGGCAACCAGGCCGTTGTCCCGTCGATAAGGCGTTACACCTTCCAGCCGCGGGAACATTGTCTGATGATCGGCAAACACCAGCAGATGTTTTTCGCGGCTATGGCTGAAGTGGTAATGCAGGCCTTCTTCTTCACAGAGGCGCTGGATGAAGTGCAAATCAGATTCCTGGTATTGCACGCAATATTTGCGAGGGGGATAAGTCGAGGTCAGGTGAAACTCGTGAAATTCACGATTGAGGCCGTGGTCTTCCAGTACCTTTGCAATGATCTGTGCAACGGTCAGTTGCTGAAAAATGCGCTGGTTGATTCGGTGTTTGAGATAGGCCAGCCGAGGCACCAGCGTCAGGCTGTAACGGGTCAGGCGCTGACCGCTATCACCGCGGGAAACGCAATGTATCTGGCCATGAATGCCATTGCCACGATCGTTAAAGGCCAGGAAAGCTTGTTTGTGCAGGAGGTTTTCCAGGTCCAGGTTCGGTCTGTCGCTGACCAGTTCGACATCGAAGGTGTAAGTCTGGCTGATGGATTCGTTGCCTACGAACGAAAGGACCTGAAGGTCGTGTTCGAAATCGATGATCGTGAGAGTGAAACGGGTATCGAGGGGCGCGTTGAGCATGCATGACTCCTTGTCTTGCGGCGTTGCACGGACTGCGGAACGTTGATGCAACACGGGTAAAAAGGTCATCCATGACCCGTTACGGTAAAACGTTCCAAAGCGAGGTTCAGGTGCAACGCTATCAAGGCTGCCAATGAATTGATGTCAGACGCTTCCTAAAATGCCGTTACAAACCATCAATTAAAACGCTGCAGTCCAGGCTGCCGTACGGCTGGCCGACCTGACCGTTGCAGATGTACTTTTCATCCCTTTGCGGGAGCGAGCCCGCTCGCGAAGGCGGCGGTGCGAACGCATACAATCGTGTGATTGACTGCGAACCGTCAGCCGCTCAATCTTCCCGCTCCTTTTTCCCACGGAGCCACTCCGATGCCTTTCGTAACCATTGACGGACAACCCCTTCATTACATCGATCAAGGCAGCGGCCCGGCAGTCCTGCTGGCCGGCAGTTACCTGTGGGACCAGGCCATGTGGGCGCCGCAGATCGCCGCGTTGTCGCAACAGTATCGGGTGATCGCCCTCGACCTGTGGGGTCATGGTGAATCGGGACCGTTGCCCGCCGGTACGACGTCACTGGACGATATCGCCCGTCAGGCATTGGCGCTGCTCGATCATCTGGACATTGATCGCGTGACCCTGGTCGGCCTGTCGGTCGGCGGCATGTGGGGCGTGCGCCTGGCATTGTCGGCACCGCAGCGGCTCAACGGGCTGGTGCTGATGGACACCTATGTCGGCGTCGAGCCGGAGCCGACCCGTCAATACTACTTTTCGCTGTTCAAGATGATCGAAGACACTGGGGTGATCGCGCCGCAGTTGCTGGATATCGTGGTGCCGATCTTCTTCCGTCCGGGCATCGATCCGCAGTCGGCGTTGTATCAGGACTTCCGCGCCAGGCTGGCGGCTTTGCCACCTGAGCGTCTGCGCGAAAGCATCGTACCGATGGGCCGGATTACCTTTGGCCGCGATGATCTGTTGCCACGTCTGGGTGAGCTGGATGCAGCGACTACGCTGGTGATCTGTGGCGATCAGGACAAGCCACGGCCGCCTTCGGAGGCCCGTGAAATGGCCGAGCTGATCGGTTGCCCGTGTGTGCTGGTGCCGGAGGCGGGGCATATTTCCAATCTGGAGAATCCGAGGTTTGTGACTGATGTGTTGCTTACGTTTATTACACAGAGAAACTAGTTGTTCCTGCTGACGTCATCGCGGGCAAGCCCGCTCCCACAGAGATCATGTACATCTGTGGGAGCGGGCTTGCCCGCGATTGCGTCAGTGCCGCCACTGCAAGTCTGACGGCCAAGTGACTTACTTCGGCCCGAGAATCTTCGCCAATTTGTCCGGCGAAGGCGCCCCTTGCTGCTGCTGCAGTTCGCCCTTGCTGTCCATGTAGAAAATCGCCGGGGTGGCTTGCAGCTCCAGGTCTTCCATCAATTGCATGTTGGCCGCGAGCTTCGCCTGAATCGCCGGCGGCACATCCTTCAAGGCCTTGAGCGAGCTGCCCTTGCCGGCGGCTTCGTGTTCTTGCAGGGCTTTTTGCGGGTCCTTGGCGGCGAGCAGCGCGGCGGATTTGCCCGGGCTGTCTTCGCGGATGATGCCCACCATGATGTGGCGCAGCTGCACCTTGCCGGCCTTGACCCAGGGCCGTGCCTGTTCCCAGAACATGTTGCAGTACGGGCAATTAGGGTCGCTGAACATGTAGACGATCCGCGGCGCATCCTTGTTGCCATCGGCGATCCAGTTGCTCGCTTCCATCTTGCCCCAGACTTCCTTGGCCATCGGTGCGTACACCAGTTTTTGCAAAGGCGCACTGCTCAGGTCATTACCTTGGGCGTCATACAGATTGCCCAGCAGCACATGCTTGCCATCCGGCGTCAGGTACAGTGCCATGCCGCGGTTCTGGTATTGCGCGGCATAACCGCGCAAGCCACCGGGTGCATCGAACTGGCCGACGATTTTCGCGCCTTTGGCTTCGATCTTCTTGATCGCATCGGGCAGCTCTTCAGCCTGCACCGACGGCAGGTGCAGCAAGGCGGCACCCAGGGTCAGGGTCAGCAGGTGGCGGAGGCGGGGCATGGCAGTTTCCTTGAAGAGGTGGCAGGTACGGAATCGAAGTTTTCCAGGGCGCGGGCCAGGCTGGCTTGCGACAGTTCGCCCAGATGGCTGCCCAGCAGGCGACCGTCGGGGCTATAGAACAGCGTAGTCGGGAGTGCCATGGATCCGACGGCCTGGCCCAGGCGACCGCCGCCGTCGAACAGCACGTTGGACAGGCTCAGGCCCTGGGTTTCCAGAAAAGTAGCGACGCTTTGCATGCTTTCGGCCTGATTGACGAACAGAAACGTCAGGTCCGGGCGCTGTTGCTGGGCGTTTTCCAGGACCGGCATTTCCCGGCGGCAGGGCGGGCACCAGGTGGCCCACAGATTGATCACCAGCGGACCGCCCTTGTAGTCCGCCAGTTGCACGGTTTCGCCGGCGGCAGTGCGCAGGGTGATGTCCGGCAGGCGCGTGCCTTGCTCATAAATGCCCAGGGAGAAGGTCGCCAGCAACCAGAACGCCAGGCCGCTGGCCACGCCGAAGCCCAACGGGCGGCGCAGGCCGGGGCGGCGCCAGCTCCGGTACAGCGTGGCGAGTACCAGTGCGATCACCCCCGGCCAAGCGAGGAAGCCTCCATCGCGCAGGTCGATGACTTGCCAGGGATCATTGCGATAGTGCGTCCAGTAAACGGCGACGAAACCGATCCGCGCCGCAAGCATGCCGATCAGGAACAGACTGAACAGCACCGACTCGGGATTCTCGCCACCGTGCTTGGCCACCCGCCAGCCGACGAATGTCGCCAGTGCCAATGCACTGATCAGCAGCAGATGGTTAAGCGCGATGGCAAAGGTGCCGAGGGTGAAGGTCAGCATTAACGGGCGTCTCGGGTGGTGGTCCAGCGTTGCAGGAAAGTCTCGGCATCAACCTCGCCGGTGATGCGCTGGCTGCGCCGTTCCAAGCCATCGGCACCGATCCACAGCAGGCTAGGTGGCCCCGGCACTTTATAACGGCCGAGCAGTTCGCGGCTGGCGGCATTGTCGGCGGTGACGTCCAGTCGGAGCAAGCGCACATCGCGCAGGGCTTCGAGCACTTTGGTTTTGCCGAACACCTGTTTTTCCATGACCTTGCACGACACGCACCAGTCGGCATAGTAATCGAGCAACACCCACTGGCCCCGGGCTTGCGCCGCGTCAAGTTCCCGTTGCAGGGCAGCGGGGTCCTTGATGGTGGTGAAGGCGTCGTGGCCCGTTGGCACCGCGGCGACGGCCGAGCTTGAAGCGCGGAACACCTGCAACGGCTTGAACAGATCATCACTGCCACCGGCGGCACCGATGATCAGCAGGCTGCCCCATAGACCGAGCAGCAAGGCGCTGGCCCCGAACAGGTGGGCAATTCGACCAAAACCGTCCGATTGCTTCCAGGCGCTGTAGGCAGCGATCAACAGCAAGGCACCGCACAAGCCGACCCACAGCGATTCATCCAGCACCGGGCGCAGCAATAACAAGGCGGTGGCAAGGAACAGGAAACCGAAGATGCCCTTGACCAGGTTCATCCAGGCGCCGGGTTTGGGCAGAAAGCGATTGCCGATGGTTACCAGGAGCAACAGCGGTACGCCGATGCCGATACCCAAGGCGAACAGGATCAGCCCGCCGTGCAGCGCATTGCCGCTTTGCGCAATATAGAGCAGGGCACCGGCCAATGGCGCGGTCATGCACGGGCCGACCAACAGACCGGACAAGGCGCCCAGCACACCGGCGCCGACCAGGCTGCCGCCACGCTGATTGCGCGAGACGTTTTCCAGGCGATCACGCACCGCCACCGGCAGTTGCAGTTCGAAGAAACCGAACATGGGCAACGCCAGCAGCACGAAAATCGCCGCGAAACTGCCCAGCAACCAAGGGTTTTGCAGCAGTGCCTGCAGGTTCGCGCCCAGCAGCGCCGCCAGCACGCCCATCGCCGCGTACACCAGCGCCATGCTCACGACGTAACTTCCGGCCAGGGCCAGACCGCGCTTGGGCGTTGCGCCACTGCCGACGATCAACCCGGCCAGAATCGGCAGCATCGGCAACGAGCAAGGGGTGAAGGCCAGCAGCAGGCCAAGGCCGAAGAACACCAGCAGGCTCCAGCCCAGCGCCCGCTGTTGCAGGTTGCTGGCCAGGGCTTGATCCGGTGCTTCGTTGGTCGCGGAAACATCAGCATTACCGCCCAGATCCACGACCTGCGTCTTCGGCGGATAACACAAACCGGCATCGGCGCAGCCCTGGAAGCCCACCTTGATCTGTCCGGTAGCGCCAGCGTGAATCTTCAGTTCCAGGCCCTGGCGATAGACCTGCTGCTCACCGAAAAACTCGTCGCTGTGGGATTCGCCCTCCGGCAATGCGGGATGCTGATCGACTGGCAATCCATCGAATTTCAAACGCTTCTGATACAGGTAGTAACCATCGGCAATCTGCCAGAACAACTGGGTTTCACCGGATTCAAGGCGTTCGGAAGTGAAAACAAACGCTTTTTCCACAGGCAGAAAGTCGGGTTTGCTCTCAAACGGATTGGTACCGGCCTGGGTCAGGCCGCAGAACAGCAGGGCGACGAGTAGAAGCAGATGACGCATGGAAAAGCCTTATCCTTTTGCAAGTGAGCTGCACAATGGGCGGTGGCGATTAACCGATGATTAACCACGGCGGCCTTGTGGCCGGCTTGTGGTGATGTCGCTTGCGGCATAATGTCCGCTTAATCGCTCAACGGCCTAATCCGCTTTATTTACACGAGGCTCCCTATGCACGTACTGGTTTGCGAAGACGATGAGTTGATCGCCAGCGGCATCGTCGCCGGCCTGACCGCCCAGGGCCTGACCGTGGAACACGTGGCCACGGCGTCCGCAGCCCGGGCGATGCTCAAGGTGGCGGAGTTCGACGTGATGGTGCTCGACCTCGGCCTGCCTGATGAAGACGGTCTGAAGTTGCTACAGCAGTTGCGCCACAACGGCCTGGAGCTGCCGGTGCTGATCCTCACGGCGCGGGACTCGGTCACCGACCGTGTCGACGGTTTGCAGGCCGGTGCCGACGACTACCTGCTCAAACCCTTCGATCTGCGCGAATTGGCCGCGCGCCTGCACACCCTGTTGCGACGGGTGGCGGGGCGCAGCGTCAACCTGATCGAGCACGGTGCGCTGACGTACGATCCGAGCAGTCGCGAAACAACACTCGCTGGCCGGTCGGTGGATCTGTCGCGTCGCGAGCAGTCGCTGTTGCAGGCACTGCTGCATAACCGTGGCCGCGTGCTGTCCACAGAGCAGCTCAAAGACAGCGTCTACGGTTTCAATGACGAACTGGAAAGCAACGCCCTCAACGTGCATATCCATCACCTGCGGCGCAAACTTGGCAATGGCATCGTCGAGACGGTGCGCGGCCTGGGGTACCGCCTGGGTCCGGCCGATGGCGGAGAACAATCGAAGTGATGAGTCTGCGTTTGCGCCTGAGCCTGACGCTCGGCGGCGCGTTTGCGCTGATCTGGGCGCTGGCGGCGGCCTGGATGCTCAGCGACCTGCGCAATCAAATGATGTTTTCCCTCGACCAGCGCCTGGTGGCCTCGGCGCGGATGGTCGCCGGGCTGATGGAGCAATTGCCGCCGGTGCCGAGCAAGGGCGAGGGCACCCATTTCAGTGCTGAACAACTGAACCTCCCTGGTGGCATGGCCTGTCAGGTCAGCTCGTTGCGCGGGGAAATCCTCGCCCGCAGTCACAGCGATCCGGGACAAACCCTGGAAGCCGAAAAACTGGGCTTCCACGATCAGATCATCGACGGCGCGCCGTGGCGCAGTTTCACGCTGGTGCGGGGCGATCTGCGGATCACCACGGCGGATCGGCAGATCGAGCGGGAGGCCTTGAACATGTCGATCCTGCTGGCCGCCTCGGTGCCGGTAGGCGTAGCGTTATTGGGTTGTTTGTGTCTGCTGTGGCTGGGGATTGGCCAAGGGCTGGCGCCGCTCAATCGCATGCGCGATGCTTTGATGCGCCGTAGCGCCGACTCCCTGGAGCCCTTGCAGGTCCAGCCGTTGCCCAGCGAGCTGCAACCCTTGCTCGACACGCAGAATCAGCTGTTCCAGCGAATCGGCAAGACCATCGAGCGCGAACGCCGGCTTACCGGTGATGCCGCCCACGAATTGCGCAGCCCGCTGACCGCCATCAAGACCCACCTGCAAGTGGCGCGCATGACCGATGGCGCAGCCAGGGATCAATCCCTGGCCCGGGCCGAGGAGGGCGCCGACCGTCTGCACCGCACGCTCGAACAATTGCTGTTGCTGGCGCGGGTCGAAGGCAGCCTGTCGTTCGATGACGGCGTGCAGTGCAGCGCCGAACAAGTGGCGAAACTGGCGATCCAGGACACAGCCGGCGGCGATCGCCAGCGCATCAGATTCGAGGTCCCGGCCAGGTTCTCCCACGCTCCGGTGCAGATGCCCGCGGTGCTGTCGATCGCCGCGCTGCGCAATCTGTTGGACAACGCCCTGCGTCACACACCCGGCGACGGGCCGGTGGAACTGAGCCTGCAAACCACCGGCAACCGCGTGCAGTTCGTGGTCCGCGACCACGGACCGGGCATTGCCGAAGACGATCTGCAACATTTGACCCAACGGTTCTGGCGCCACGGCCAGAGTACCGGTTGCGGCCTCGGCCTGGCGATTGTCCAGGCCATCGTCCAGCGCTGCGGCTGCACCTTGCGTTTCGACAGCCGGCCAGATGGGTTGCGGGTTGAGCTGAGCATGCCGTTGCAGCCGGTCTAAAAACACTACAACACTCCTTGTGGGTGTTGTGTTGCACATCAAAAGTAACGTCTCTCCATTGGCCGCCCGGAGGTCACAGGACTATCGTTCCTCGCACTCAACGGATTGAGGTAACAGCGCCATGGACGAACCGATTCAGACACGCAAGGCAACCCCGGCCGACGCCGGTATCATCAGCCGCATCATCGAGCGCTCCATTCGCGTCGGTTGCGCCCGCGACCACCGCAACCACCCGCAAACCGTCGCCACCTGGACCCACAACAACAGCATCGAACATATCCAGCCATGGCTCACCGACCCGCGGCTGTACCTTAATATCGCCCTGTTGCACGACAAACCGGTTGGCGTCGCCATGGCCTCGATCAGCGGCAAGGTGGCGTTCTGTTATGTGCAACCGGAATGGTTTCGCCGGGGCGTCGGGCAAGCGTTGGTGCAGGATCTCGAAGGCTGGCTGATCGGTCAGGGCCTGCATCAGGCACGGCTCAACAGCACCCGCACCAGCGAAGCGTTCTACCGGCATCTGGGCTATCAGCCCTGCGCCCGAGCCTTCATGGTCGCAGGGCTCCGGGCCATCCCCATGCACAAGGGCCTGACATCTGCTTCATCGAAAGCTGATCGAGGGTGTAAATCCTTGGGCCGCTGATGCGTTTCCAGAACAGGAAAACCTTTTTGAGGTCCAGAGATGTCAGTCGCCACCAGCCTTATCGAAGATCAGCCGATCCGGGTCGCCCCGACCGAGACGCTTTACCAGTTCAACGAATCACCATTGCTGGCCCGACAGAGCCAGCAGGAATCCAATGCCCGTAGTTACCCGCGACGTATTCCCCTGGCGCTCAAACGGGCCAAGGGTATTCATGTCGAAGATGTTGAAGGCCGAAGCTTCATCGATTGTTTGGCCGGTGCCGGGACTTTGGCCCTGGGGCACAACCATCCAGTGGTGATCGAAGCCATCCAGCAAGTGCTGACCGACGAATTGCCGTTGCACACGCTGGACCTGACCACGCCGGTCAAGGACCGATTCGTCCAGGATCTGTTCGGTCTATTGCCACCGGCACTGGCCGCGCAAGCGAAGATCCAGTTCTGCGGCCCCACCGGCACCGACGCGGTTGAAGCGGCCCTCAAGCTGGTGCGCACGGCCACCGGTCGCAGCACAGTGTTGTCGTTCCAGGGCGGATATCACGGCATGAGTCAGGGCGCGCTGAGCCTGATGGGCAGCCTGGGGCCGAAAAAGCCTTTGGGCGCACTGCTCAGTAATGGCGTGCAGTTCATGCCATACCCTTACGACTACCGCTGCCCGTTCGGTCTGGGCGGTGCGCAAGGGGTGAAGGCCAACCTGAATTACCTGGAAAACCTGCTCAACGATCCCGAGGCCGGTGTGCAGTTGCCGGCGGCGGTGATTGTTGAAGTGGTGCAGGGCGAGGGTGGGGTGATCCCGGCCGATCTGGACTGGCTGAGCGGTCTGCGGCGGATCACCGAAAAGGCCGGTGTGGCACTGATTGTCGACGAGATCCAGAGCGGATTCGCCCGCACCGGCAAGATGTTTGCCTTCGAACATGCCGGGATCGTTCCGGACGTGGTGGTGATGTCCAAAGCCATCGGCGGCAGCCTGCCGCTGGCGGTGGTGGTGTATCGCGACTGGCTCGACACCTGGCTGCCGGGCGCCCATGCCGGGACCTTCCGCGGCAACCAGATGGCCATGGCCGCCGGTTCCGCGGTCATGCGCTACCTGACCGAGTACAAGGTCTGCGAACACGCCGCCGCCATGGGCGAGCGCCTGAGCGAGCATTTGCGCATCCTGCAGCGGGACTATCCGCAACTGGGTGACATTCGCGGTCGTGGTCTGATGCTTGGCGTCGAACTGGTCGATCCGACCGGCGCACTGGATGCCTTGGGCCATCCGCCAGTGTTCGCGCGTCTGGCACCGCTGGTACAGCGTGAATGCCTCAAGCGCGGCTTGATACTTGAACTGGGCGGTCGGCATGGTGGCGTGGTGCGCTTCCTGCCGCCGCTGGTGATTACTGCTGCAGAAATCGACCAGGTGGCCGAGATTTTCGGCCGGGCATTGGCTGCTGCCACCGCCAGCGTCTAAATTTTTCGGGACCCCGTACGTTCCTTCTACATACCGGCTGCACGCGGCGTGCAGCCCGCCCTACAGTGATGGAGAGACAGCATGACGTCAGTATTCGACCGCGAGGACATCCTCTTTCAGGTCGTGGTCAACCACGAAGAGCAATACTCGATCTGGCCTGACTACAAAGCCGTGCCGGAAGGCTGGCGCACCGTGGGCAAAAGCGGGCTGAAAAAGGAATGCCTGGCTTACATTGAAGAAACCTGGACTGACATGCGTCCGCTGAGTTTGCGGCAGAAGATGGATGAGCAGGCGGCTGTGGCGCACTGATCGACCGCGTATATGAAAAGCCCGCTGAACCGGTGACGGTTAGCGGGCTTTTTCATGTGTGCTATCGATGTTGCCCGGTTTCCTGTGGGAGCGAGCCTGCTCGCGAAAAGCCACTACGCGGTCCAGCTGACGTCACGCCCCACTCAACCCCTTGATCACCAAATCCACATTCCCCTCCAGCTCTGCCACTGGATCCTCGGCATCGGTACTCAACACCACCAACCGGCTCCCGGCCTCGGTGATCGCGGTTTTCACTGCGTCTGAAGGCTGGCGATGATGCAACACCACCGTCACGTCATTGTCCTTGAGCGTCGCACCCAACGCCTTGAGCGCCTCCGGTGTCCACTCGGCATCCGGTCGTGCATCGAGGCCAACCAGTTCCAGATTGAGACCACCGATCAGATAACCGAAGTGATCGCTCAGGCTCATCACGCTGAGGTTGTCCGCTGCGGCCAGGCGCGCTTCGCTGTCGGCGCTGAGTTTGAGC
The DNA here is from genome assembly GCF_005502415.1 of Pseudomonas sp. G(2018). Taxonomy (NCBI): domain Bacteria; kingdom Pseudomonadati; phylum Pseudomonadota; class Gammaproteobacteria; order Pseudomonadales; family Pseudomonadaceae; genus Pseudomonas; species Pseudomonas sp. G(2018). The sequence goes on from NZ_SCOO01000029.1 coordinate 66,660, forward strand.
AAGCGCTGTTTGAGTGCGGCCAGATTCGCTTCGATCGCAGGCTTGGCCGCGGGCGCCAGGCGTACCAGGTCTGCCGCCATCACATCGGCCATGCGCCCCATGTTGTTGCTGGCCAGCCACGGCTGGCTGTTCAAGCCATCGACCTTGTTGTCTGGCTGCACGGCGATGCCGGGCAGTGCGCCGTCCACCGGGCGGGCGGCGTCGACTTCGACGATGCGGATGTTGCTGCGGCGGGAGATCGGGTACAGCGGGTCATCGGCCCACAGTGAGCGCAGACCGATCACCGCATCGGCATCGGTTGCCAGTTTGGCCAGCGCTGGCGCGCCACGGCCAGTGAAGTACGCGGTCTGACGGCTACCGGGCAAGTTCGCTGGCGCCGCGCGTTCAAGGCTGACGTCGGTGCCCTTGAGCAGCACCTCGCCCAACCCGTAAGTGATCGGCAAGGATGCCAGCACGCGTAACGGTTTGGCGCCGTCCGCCGCACAGGCAGCATTAGCCAGGCCACACAGGGCGACGGCCAGGGTCAGTTGTCGCAGAGAAAATGACATTTATCCAAGGTTCCCTTTCAGGCTGGGGACAACGCCGCGCGCGATGGCGGCCAGGGCGAAGGCGATACCGGCGACCAGAATGATCGCGGCACCGGACGGAATCGGCAGGTCGAAGACGATGGGCGCGAGGATTCCGCACAACGTACTCATCGTGGCGATCAATACCGAGCACCAGAAAAAGCCCTTCAGCGACTGGCTGAGCAAACGAGCTGCCGCCGCCGGAATCACCAGCAGGGCACCCACCAGAATCGCGCCGATGACTTTCACCGCGGCGACGGTGATCAGGGTCACCAGGACCACGAACAGATAATCCAGCGTTTTCACCGCCACCCCGCGCACTGCCGCCAGTTGCGGGTTGAAACTGGCGAGCATGATGCGGTTGTACAACGGCAGGGCCAGCGCCATGACCAACGAGCCGACGATGGCCAGCACCAGCAGGTCATTGCCGTTGACCGTCAGCACCGAACCGAACAGCACGTTTTCCAGAATGTGCACGTTGATCTTGCCCGCCAGAATCAGCAGCAGGCTCGCCCCCAGTGCCAGCGACACCGAGAGGAACACGCCAATCAACGTATCCGGCGCCAGACCGGTGCGGTTACGCAGGTAATTGAGCAGGATACCGAACAGCAAGCAGTAGCCGAACAGGCTGCCGTAGGGGCCGGTGTAGGGTTCGCCGAGCAGGATGCCGATGGCCACGCCGGTCAGCGCCGCGTGGCCCACGGCTTCGGAGAAAAATGCGAAGCGCTTGACCACCACCAGCGTGCCCAACCCGCCCAGCACCGGGCCGATCAACAGTCCGGCGAGCAGGGCATTGACCACAAATCCATAGGCCAGCGCCTCGGGCAGGTAACCCGACGAGGCCCAGCCCTGCACCATCAAACGAAAGGCTTCGTAACTCATGAGGCAAGGCTCCGTGGATGGGTCGAAAACAGCGTCAGCAGGCGCTCGGGTGTCAGTGCCTGTTGCGGCGTGGCGTCGAACAGCACCCGACGGTTGAGCCCGGTGACGTGGTCCGCCAGACGCCCGACCGCTTCCAGATCGTGCTCGATCCACAACACGGTGATGCCCGCCGTTCGCCAGTCGGCGAGCAAGCGTTCGAACACCTGGATGCCGGCCTCATCGAGGGCCGACATCGGTTCATCCAGCACCAGCAACTGCGGTGCCGGAATCAGTCCTTGCGCCAGCAACACCCGCTGGCGCTCGCCACCGGACAACGCGCCCATGCGCCGCTTGCGCTTGTCCTGCATGCCGACCCGTTCCAGGGCCTCGCCAATCGCCGCCGCGTAGTGCTTGCTCAATCCAAGGAATGCCGGGCGCCGCTGACACATGGCAGCCATGAAATCGTCAACGGTCATCGGCAGGCCACGGTCGAACTCCAGTGCCTGAGGCACGTAGCCGATGGTGCCTGCCTCACCTGGCCATTGCAGGCTCAAGCGGCCCTGATGCGGCATCTGCCCGAGCAGGGTCTTGATCAGCGAGCTCTTGCCACCGCCGTTGGGGCCGACCAGCGCATGCACGTTGCCGGGGCGGACCTGAAAGGTCACTTTATCGAGGATCGTCGTGCGACCGAGGGTCAGGCAGACGTCCGCGAAATCCAGGGTCGGCCCCGAACCTTGTGGGAGCGAGCCGGCTCGCGAATGCGGTGTGTCATTCAACGATGATGGCGACTGGCTGGACGCCTTCGCGAGCAGGCTCGCTCCCACAGGGAACTCGACTTCTTTTGAGGTCATGCACCTGACTCCTGAATCGCCCGCACCACGGTGTTGAGGTTGCCGGTCATTTCCTTTTCATACTTGTCGGCGGTGTACTCGCCGTAGGAAATGTGCGACAGCGGGTACAGCTTCACCCCGGACTCACGCTGGATGGTGTCGACGTAGGTGGATGGGAAATCCATCTCCGAGAAGATCACCTTCACGTCCAGCTCCCGCAGTTGGTCGATGGTCTTCTTCAGTTGGCTCGGGCTCGGCTCGATACCGTGGGCCGGTTCGACCACAGCGGTGACTTCCAGGCCGAATTCCCGCAGCAAGTAGTCGTAGGCCGCGTGCACCGTGGCCACGCGCAGTTCGGCGTTCGGCGCCTGGGTCAGTTTGGCCAGGGCGTCGGCGCGCATCTTGCGCAGGCGTTTGCCATAGGCGCGGGCGTTTTCGGTGTAGGTCTTGGCGTTGGCCGGATCGATCTTGCCCAGTTCCCGGGCGATGTTGTTGACCTGGGCAATCGAGGCGCTGATCGACAGGAAGGTGTGCGGATTGACCACCTTGCCGGCGCCGCGCGCGGCAACGCCGGTGGCCGCCAGCAACGGCACGTTTTCGTTGGCTTCGATGACCTTGACGTTGGGGGTTTCGCTGGCGGCGATCATGCGGTCGGCGAAGTCGTCATGGCCGACGCCGTTGAGTACGATCACATCCAGCCCGCTGATGCGCTTGATGTCCTCGGCCCGTGGTTCGTAGGCGTGGGGATTGAAACCGGCCGGAATCAGCGGCACCACTTCGGCCTTGTCGCCGACGATGTTGGCCACGTAGCTGTAATACGGGTGCAGGGTGATGCCGATGCGCAAGCGCTTGGCTTCGTCGGCGCTGGCCAGGGGTGTCAGCAGGCAGGCCAGCAGGCCAACCAGTGCCAGACGCAGAACAGAGCGTAGAGATGAAATGGGCATGGGAAAGCAGTCTTCTCTCGGGTGAAGGCGAGGGTTCAGTGCCGGTGCTGGCGGGTTACGCCGGCATCGAATTGCGCGACGATCTGCTGCCAGCCGGCGCTTTCGAGGGCGGCATCGGTGAGGTCGGCAGGGGCTTTGATGCCAGTGGCGCGGTTGAGCCAGATGTCCGGCGCATCGTCGTCGGCGGTCAGGCGCATCAGAAACGAACCGGCGACGGTCGGCGCCTGGCTCTGGCCGATGTAGGCCTTGTCCGCTAGCAACTGCCAGGCGTGACCGCCGCGACTTACTGAACTGGCATCCTGGGCGAACGGCGCAAAGCCTTCATCGGCCAGGGTTTCAGGTGTCGGCAGGGTTTGTTGTTCCTGGCGCAGCAAATGAATCTCGTCCAGGGTCACGCGCAAATCGGCGTAGATGCCTTGTTCTGAAGCGCTCAGGTCGCGGCGGGCATCCAGTTGATGGCTGCTCACCTGTGTCACGTCCTGGGACTCGTGGCGCCAGGCAACCACCGAACCGGCAATCGCCAGGATCATCAGGCATAACAGCAGCACGTTGAGGGTTTCATGGCCGGCACCGGCCGGGCGGACGATTTGCGTGGTTGGGTTGCTCATGGCGCGTCGATGTCCGCTTGGTCTATCTCGACCACGTGGCCAGGGCCGGCGTCGAACAGCACATAGAACTCGGCGCCGGGCTTCTTGAAAGTCAGGGTCGAGTCGGCTCCGAGCTTGCCCGGCACAAGTATGGTTTCGTCGTAGCCGATCACGTCCAGGGTCACGCCCGGCGCACCACTACCGTCGGAGAAACCGCCAGTGCACTTGATCTGCTCGGCGTCGATGGCCTTGCATTCGCACATCGGGTTGTGGGCCAGGGCGCCGGCGCTGAAGCCGGCGCAGAGCACCAGTAAAGCAACGCGCAGAGGGCGAATAAGGTTGATCATGGTTTGCCTCCTTGTGAATTCAGCCAGGCGAGGGTGGCGGGGGACGCCTGGCCCAGAGGAATGGATGCCTGATGCATGGAGCCGTCCCAGCCTTCCATGGTTATCCACAGTTCGGCGTCGGCCTTGGTCTTTTCCGGGACCGGCAACATGGCGCCCATGCGGTACGGCGTGCCGAAGAAAATCACCCCGGCGGCGCGCAGGCTGCGGGGTTTGCCGATGCGCAGGTAAGTGGCTTTGACTTGCTCGCGGCAGCTGTCGCACAACGCTGCGTTGAAGCTCTTCATGTAGCCGGCGGGGCCATCGAGCAGGGGGGCTTCGTTGCGCAATTCCGCCAGGCGCACGCTCCACGGGCCGACCTGGATTTCACCGATTTCCCTTTCGCCCAGGCCGGTGTCACCGCGGAAAAGTGCGGCGTCGGCGAAGTATTTGGGCATGAAGCCAAGCGGTATCAGCAACAGCAAAATGTTGATGTGGAAACGCCATTTGTGCCAGAAACGGCTCAGTTTCGAAGTCGGTTGTTCCGCAGCGAACAGGCTCATTGGCTGACCTCCGTGGCTTGACCGCTGGTGGCCGAAACACGCTCGCTGCGCGGGCGTTTGTTACTGCGCTTGAGGGCGTTGGCCGTGGCCAGGGCGGTGCGCTTGGTCCAGATCAACAGGCCGCTGAGCACCATCATGCTCAGCAGCAGGCCGAAGAAGAACCAGATCAACTTGATCCAGATCCCGCCGAAATCACCGGTGTGCAGCGGTCGCATGGACTCGGTGACGAACTCCAGGCCCGAACGGTCCGACAGCAGGCGCGTGGCGGCAATCTCACCCGTGTAAGGGTTGATGTCGGCGGTCTGGTACATCAGCGGATACCAACTGCGACCACCCACCGACAGGTAGCTGAAGGCGTTGGCGGGCAGGCTGACAAAACTTTCGTCAAGACCGGGGATGCGTTCCTTGGCCTGCTGGATTGCCGTTTCCAGGCTGATCATCGGTGCCGGCGAGCCATCGGCGGTGAGCGGCACGCTTTCGCGCGGGACCACGGCGGCGACCGGTGCGGTGGAGATGGAAATCTGGTTATCGAACATGAACGCCTGGATCAGGAACCAGGTGCTGGTGATGGAAATCACCGCGATGAACCAGGTCGACCAGATGCCGCTGAGCCGATGGAAATCGCCCCAGAAAATTCGTGCTCCGTGGCGAATGCGCAGGGTCGGACGCAAGAAGCCTTTCCAGAAACGCTTGTACACCACCAGCCCGGTCACCAGCGAAGCCAGCATCGGCAGGCTGAGAAATGACACCAGGTACCAGCCCCAGCTGTAGCCGTTGGTGAACGGCACCAGCCACCAGCCATGCAGGGCGCGGGTGAATGCCTGGAAATTGAATTGCGGGGCGGGGCCCTGAATGGCACCGGTGTACGGATTAACATACACCGTCAGCGAGCGACCGTCGGGGTAGCTGACGTTCACGTCCAGGGCAAAGTGTGATTCGTCTGGGCGATTGATGCCCTCGACCAGTGTGTCGGGTTCGGCCTTCTTGATCGCGGCGACGATCTGGTCGTAATTCAGGCGCGGCGCATCGTCCGAGGGTTGGCTGGCACGCATCTGCGGGTTGGCCAGCCAGACGATTTCCTGGCTGACCACCGCCAGGGTGCCGGTCACACAGACGATCAGGACGAAAAACCAGATGGGCAGCGCCAGCCAGCTATGGACCAGAAACCAGATTTTGGAACGGGATTTCTTCGACATGATTGGGCGTCTTGTTTCGATGAAAAGGCCTCTGCTACGGGCTTCGCAGCGACGAGGTCGATAAAAGTCCAGTCGTGGCTTTTACCTACGCGACAGGACTGCATCTATATAGGACGGATGAGCATCCAAAATCCCGAAGGCCGATATGAAAGAAAATGTTTCGTATTTCGCGAAAGAGGATTTTTTCGCGGGCAAGACAATGCGCGCGGGCCGATGACGACCTGCGCGCAAGGAGGGTGCAATTCAGCGAGAGGCCGAGGTCAGCGCAGAAAACCCAGCACTTCGGCGAGCAGCAATTCGGGGACTTCTTCGGCGATGTAATGACCGGCAGGCAATGCCTTGCCACGGACATCGGTAGCGACCTGCTGCCATTCCCTGAGCGGCTCGAAGCAACGCCCGACCGTACCTTCGGCGCCCCACAGCACCAGCAAGGGCAAATTCAGCTGATGACCGGCTTCAATGTCGGCTTGGTCATGTTCCAGCTCGACCCCGTCCCTGGCCATTTCACGTTTGGAGTAACTGGCGTGCTGGTCGTCGGCTGGCGGCTTGCTGCTGTCGCCGTAACCGCGCAGGTCGGCGGCGATCACCGTGAAGTGTTCGGCCAATTGTTCGGCAACCTTGTGCCAGATGACATGGGTCTGCGGATGACCGTGCAGCAACAGCAGCCCCGGGCCGCTACCGCCGATGCGGTAAGTAATGTCCACACCATTGACGTGGCGCTGGTCATTCAGGAATCCAGCGAACATGGGGGGCTCCTTGTTGTGGGTGTGTGCATCCTGAAAGGGGCAGGGCGTGAGGACAAGCCGCAAAGTGTGGTGTGATTGTTCATGAAGTGTGTTTAGTGGTGTCCGATACACCGCCATCACGGGCAAGCCCGCTCCTACAGAGATCTGCTGCGAATACAGAATTTCGAGCAACCTCGACAACTGTGGGAGCGGGCTTGCCCGCGATGACGTCCGATCAGTCGACGATGAACTCAACCCTGCTGAAACATCTCCTTCGCCCGCTGCTCGATCTGTTCCTGAGTCAGATCCTCCTTGCGCGTAGCCAAAAACCACAGATGGCCATAGGGATCCTTCAACGTCCCGGAACGATCGCCATAGAACTGATCCTTGACCTCCGACACCACGATGCCGCCGGCGGCAATCGCCTGTTTGTATGACTTGTCGACATCGGTCACATACAAATGCAGACCCACGGATGGCGAATTGTCCGGATTGCTCAACGGCCCCTGATCGCACGGTGTGCCGAGCATGATCGGGCAATCGCCGATGCGCAGTTCGGCGTGGCCGATGCCGCCATCGGGCATGGCCAGGCGCATGACCTCGATGGCATTGAAGGCTTTTTTATAGAAGTCGATGGCCTCGGCCGCTTTCGCGATGCCCAGGTACGGGGTGATGCTGTGATAACCCTCTGGAATAGGTTTGACGCTCATGATGGTTCTCCCTGATGTTGTTGTGAATCCGCTGCCTTTGAGCAGGACAATCAAGTGTAGGAGCTGCCGAAGACTGCGATCTCTTGATTTTGACTTTCGGCATGTTTCAAGTTCACAAAAAAGATCACCGCTGGCGATGGGCGTATTCCGGGCGTAAGCGCCGCTGTTCAGCCATCAACAGTGAAGCAACAGATTGCCCGGCTTCATCACCCTGAAACCCCCGAAACGCCCCTGAACTACCCGAAAACATTAGCCCTCAGGGTCAGGCACAGAAGCTGTAATGACTCAGGTATCTGGGTGGAAACCGCGCTGCGGAAAGTCGATCGCGGCGTGGTGGAAGTGACCCAGGCCATGGGCGCCAACACCTGGCAGATCATCCGCCACACCTTGCTGCCCGCGATGGCCGCACCTCTATTTTGGATCAACCCTCGACTCCAACAACTGCGCCCCCGGTCCCTGCTCCCCCAACACATCGCCAAAATTACGCAACGGACACGCCTCCATCGATAAACACCCACAACCGATGCAGCCATTGAGTCGGTCGCGCAACAGCGTCAGCTGACTGATCCGCTCATCCAGATCCCGACTCCACTGCGCCGACAAGACCTTCCAGTCCGCCGCCGTCGGTGCTCGATTATCCGGCAGGGTTTTCAGTGCCTCGCCGATTTCCGCCAATGGAATGCCCAGGCGCTGAGCTACCTTGATCAGCGCCACCCGTCGCAGCACCTCCCTTGGATATCGCCGCTGGTTGCCCTGATTGCGATTGCTTTTGATCAAACCCTTGGACTCATAGAAGTGCAGCGCCGTGACCGCTACGCCACTGCGCGCCGCCAACTGGCCGACGGTGAGTTCTTTATGCAGGTTTTCCGAGGTGATCATTTGAAAAATGCCCCTTGACCTCTAGTTAACTTGAGGTTTTAACCTGCACGCCTTCGGATCGCAAGATCCGTCTTACAGGTACTGGGGGACTATTCATGCAAGCGCCAGAGAAAAATCGCAGCTTCACCCAGCTGATCGAATTCGAGATCGAACCCCATCAGCAACCGGCACTGGTGTCGGCGTTATCCCGGCAGACCGAGCGTCTGGCTCAGCATTACAGCGGCTTTCTGAGTGCCAGCATTCAGGCGAGCGATGATGGCCGGCGGGTGCTCAATTACCTGCAATGGCAAACCCGCGAGGCCGGGGAAGCCGCGTTCCGGAGTTTTGAAAGCGGCGAAGAGGATTTCTGGCAGTTGATCCGCGCACACCAGGCGAAAACCGTGACCTTCGGCTCGTTCCAGGTGTTGCACAGCCTGGAGCGCAGCCACGACCACGCACTGCATTGCAATCTGGTGGGTTAAATAGAGAGCTGCATCAACCGTTCACCCTGCACATTTTCCGTGGGCCGACGCTTGTTCACCGCCAGCTCGCCGATCTTGATCAGGCGCGTGCGGGTCACGTTGCGGCTCAGCCCCAACAGGGCAGCGGTGTGCACCTGGTTGTAATGACTGAATCGGTAGGCGGCGCGCAGCAAGGCGTCTTCGACTTTCTCATGCAGCGCACCCGCCTGCTCTTCGAAGAGCTTCTGAAAAGCTCTATTCAGCAGTGCTTCGGCGGAGTCGTCGACCTGTGCATGGTGGTCGTCCTGACGCTCGATGCGCATGTTCGACAGACGCAGGTCGTCGCGTTCGATCACTCCGTTGCGGCAAATCAGCAGGGTGTGGTGAATGACGTTTTCCAGTTCGCGAATGTTGCCCGGCCAACTGTAGCTGCGCAGTTTCAGTTCGGCCTCTTTGCTGATGGTGATGCTGCCGTAACCCAGGCGCTGGCTGTAGGCGTCGATGAAGTGGCGGGTCAGCGGCAGGATGTCGCCGGGACGGTCGCGCAGCGGGCTCAACTCCAGGCTGACCACGTCGAGCCGGTAGTACAGGTCTTCGCGAAAGTGCCCGGCGTTGATGGCTTTTTCCAGTTGCACGTTGGTCGCCGCCAGCACCCGCACATTGATGGGTATGCTCTTGCGCGAGCCAAGGCGCACCACTTCGCGTTCCTGTAGCACCCGCAGCAACTTGACCTGAATCGCCATCGGCAAATCGCCGATTTCATCGAGAAACAGCGTGCCGCCGTCGGCCTCTTCGAACCAGCCGGCCTTGGCGCTCAACGCGCCGGTAAATGCACCTTTCTCATGACCGAACAGCTCGGCCTCGACCAGGGATTCGGAAAACGCACCGCAGTTCACCGCCACGAACGGTCGGTTGCGCCGTGCGCTGAGGTTATGAATGTGTCGCGCCACCAGCTCTTTGCCAGTGCCGGTTTCGCCAATGATCAGCACACTGGCTTCACTCGGTGCGACTTGTTGCAGATGCGCGAGCAAGGCCTGGGATTTCGGGTCTTCGAACACCTGGGCCGTGGCGCGGATCGACGTGACCAGAGCGGGCGAGGGCGGTAAGGTCAGCAGTTGCATGGGGCACGCTCCTTGTAGGGCAAGCTATGAATAAAAAGTCGGAATCGGCAGGGCCTGGTTCAACGCCCAATCACCCAGTTCATGAATCTTGTAATCCACCGGGTCATGCAGGGTTTGCGTGCGCAGGTTGCGCCAGTGCCGGTCCAGGCGCAGCGAGGCGTGAGTCGAGCGCGCGCCGGTCACTTCGAACAAGCGACTACACAACTCCAGGCCATTGCGGGTCGCGGCAACCTTGGCGGTGGCGATGGCGGTGGCCAGATGCCCGCGTTCCTCGGCACTGAGATCCGGACCTTTGGCCCACGCCTTGTCGAGCAGGTCGGCGGCGCGTTCCACCAGTAACCGCACGCCTTCGAGGGCGACCCAGAATTCGCCGTAGTGGCCGAGCACATAAGGGTCCTGGCGCACATCCCGAGCCGTGGATTTGTGCCACGGCCGGGTTTCGGTCAGCGTGTATTGCCGCGCTTCTTCGAAGGCACCTTCGGCAATACCGAGGAACATGTGGGTAAACGTGAGCTGGGCGATCAGCGGGCGCAGGCAGGCGAACGGCGTACTCAGCGGACCCGGGTCGAGCAGCAGTTCCGATTCTTCGACGCGCACCCGTTCGAACGTGGCGCTGCCGCTGTCGGTCTGGCGCTGGCCCATGTTGTTCCAGTCGTTGTGCAAGGTGATGCCGCTGCGACCGCTGGGGATGGCGGCGATCAACAGCTTGCCGCCCGCGCTTTCGTCCACCGCCGAGGCGATCAGCATTTCCGAATCGCTGGCCCCGGAGCAGAAACTTTTCTTGCCGGAAAACTCACGCCAGCCTCCGAGGTTTTTCACCACGGTGCGGGTGTCCAAAGGATTGAGCGCATTACCCCAGAACCAGTTCTTGCGCGCGGTCTGTTCGAACCACGGCTGCCATTGTTCGGGCCGGGCGAACAGGCGCACGGTGGCGAGCATCAGGTGATGGAAGCCGAACACGTGGGCAAGCGAACTGTCGACCTTGGCGAACTCGCGCACCACGGTCAGGGTTTCACTCCAGTTGGCGCCGAGGCCGCCGAATCGGGTAGGAATACTCAATGCAAGCAGGCCGCTGTGGCGCAGGGCGTCACGCTCGGCCTTGGGCGTACCGCCCCGCTCATCGCGCTCGACGGCGGTCAAGGCAAACCCGGCGGCCAATTGGCGGGCGGTTTGCAGCGGGGATATCAGGGCGCTGTGCGGCTTGGCAGTCACGCGGGTTTCCTTCTAAAAATCGAAGCAGTACCTCTGTGGGAGCAGGCTGGCGCCCACAGGGATTGCAGGGTCAGGCCGAGGCTTTGGCAGGCAGCACATCATTGGCAATCATTTCGCCAAACGGCCCGGTCAGATTGGTGACACCGCGCCCGGCAAGGCTGGCGTATGGCTCGGGCAGTAGCGGGAACACCAGTTCGGCAAAGCGATAAGCTTCTTCAAGATGCGGATAGCCGGAGAAAATGAAACTCTCGATCCCCAGGTCCGCGTACTCCTTGATGCGCGCCGCCACCTGTTGCGGATCGCCCACCAACGCCGTCCCGGCACCGCCACGCACCAGGCCGACGCCAGCCCACAAATTGGGCGAAATTTCCAGGTTGTCGCGACGCCCGTCATGCAGTGCCGCCATGCGCCGTTGACCTTCCGAATCGAAGCGCGAGAACGACTTTTGCGCCGCAGCGATGGTTTCGTCACTGATGTGTTCGATCAGTTTGTCCGCGGCTTTCCACGCTTCTTCGGCGGTTTCGCGCACGATCACATGCAGGCGAATCCCGAATTTTACCGTGCGTCCATGACGCGCAGCACGCTCACGGACGTCGGCAAGCTTTTGCGCCACAGCGGCGGGTGGTTCGCCCCAGGTCAGGTAGACATCCACCTGTTCGGCAGCCAGGTCATGGGCGGCATCGGACGAACCGCCGAAGTACAGTGGGGGATAGGGTTTCTGCACCGGTGGATACAGCGCCTTGGCGTTTTGCACTCTCAGGTGTTTGCCCTCGAAATCCACCGATTCGCCTTGCAGCACCCGGCGCCAGATCTTTAGGAATTCGTCGGTGACTTCGTAGCGTTCGCTGTGATCGAGGAAGCTGCCGTCACCGCGGTTTTCATCAGGATCGCCGCCGGTCACGACGTTGATCAGCAAGCGGCCGTTGGACAGGCGATCTAGCGTGGCGGCCATGCGCGCCGATACGGTCGGCGAAATGATCCCGGGGCGGATCGCCACCAGATAACGCAGACGCTCGGTCAACGGCACCAGCGCCGAAGCGATCACCCACGAGTCTTCGCAGGAGCGACCAGTGGGAATCAGCACACCGTGGTAGCCGAGGCTGTCAGCAGCCTGCGCCACTTGTTTCAGGTAGTTGAGAGTAACCGGGCGAGCACCCTGGGTAGTGCCCAGGTAGTGGCCGTCGCCGTGGGTGGGCAGAAACCAGAAAACATCCATGAAGAAGTCCTTAAGCGATTTTCAGCAGATTGTTGGGATACGCACCGAACAACGGCGCGGCGCGTTCTGCAGCAAGACGAATGCGGGCCTTCAAGGGCTCACTGGTTATTTGGTAATGGGAGAAATCGGCTTCGGTGGCATACACGCCAATCGGCAAGGTCAGCGCCTGGAAGAAACTGAACAGCGGGCGCAACTGGTGATCGAGTACCAGCGCATGACGTTCGCTGCCACCGGTGGCAGCCAGCAGCACCGGGGTGTTGATCAGCGCATTCAGATCGATCAGGTCGAACAGGTGCTTGAGCAGGCCTGGGTAGGAACCGCGATACACCGGCGCGGCGACAATCAGCAAGTCGGCGTTTTCAATCGCTTGCAGCTCGGCTTCGATTTCCACGCTCACTTCCTGACGGGACAGCGCTGCGCCCAGTGGCCGGGCGATGTCGCCCAGTTCGATCAGCTTGCTCTCGATCGGCAGTTGCTCGGCCAATTGCGCCAACAGCGCTTGAGTCAGCACCAGGGTGCGGGAAGGACGCCAGGTGCCGCCGGAGAGGGCAACGACTTTCAATGGACGCGACATGATCAGTTCCTTTTTAAACAGTTGCTGGGGGAGCAGTGAGTCATCACTGGGCTTAACCCCCTTGAGCAAGAGCTGTACCAATCCCTCGAAGCCTGGTTTTACGGGGCTTGCAGCGCGTTGATCAGACCGCGCTGTTGGTTTTTCAGGGCTGTTTGTTGAATGACTGTTGCCCGGCAAACAGTTGCGTGAGCAACAGTGCACTAGTGGATGAAGTTGTTATAAAGCTTCGTTTTTATTCCGTAAAAGAAGTTAAACAAATATTTATAGTGCCTTATGGAATATGTCATGTGGGACGGACTGAAATTAGGAAAACTCAATAACGACTATCGAGAGCGTTGATTTCTGCCCGTGCGAAGGCGCGAGTAGCCTGTGTTCATTGCCCCGAACCCAGATTGCCAGGACGCTCAAGATGAAAACCCTGATTACCACTTTGCTGCTGCTGAGCCTTTCCGTTCTTGCCGGATGTGCCAGCCATGTATCCCCGGAACTGCGGCCCTACACCGCCGAAGAAACCCGGGAATTGGCCTTGGAGGCGTTGAACCGCCGCGGTTTGTCCTTCGACGAATACCACGCGAAAAAAGCCGAAATACTCGGTGAGTCGCCAAAGACGTTTGGCTTCGACAAGCAGGGTGAAATGAACGCCGAGCGAGCTGTACAGCTGCGCGGTCGCCCAAGCTGAGCAAGAACTGTACTGCTCGAACTTTCACCTAACTGTCCATGGGTTTGCGCCGAGGTGTGCGATAGGGTCAATACCTGACCGACCCTGATGGACTGCCACCCATGACACTCTCGCTCGATCTGCTGCTGGGCTTCGCCCTGTTTGCCCTCGTCACCTCGATCACGCCCGGCCCGAACAACACGATGTTGCTGGCGTCCGGTGTGAACTTCGGCTTCAACCGCACCATTCCGCACATGCTTGGCATCACTTGCGGGTTCTTCGTGCTGGTCGTGGCGGTGGGTTTCGGCTTGGGCGCGGTGTTCCAGACTTACCCTGTGCTCTATACCGTGCTGCGATACGTTGGCGCGGCGTATTTGCTGTATCTGGCGTGGAAAATCGCCCATTCCGGGCCGGTTTCGGACAGTGACAAGGGCGAGGGCAAACCGATCAGCTACCTGGGCGCCGCCGCGTTTCAGTGGGTCAATCCCAAGGCCTGGATCATGGCCATCGGCGCGATCAGCACTTACACGCCGATGCAGGGTTACTTCACCAACGTCATCGTGATTGCCGCGGTGTTCGCCATCATTAACCTGCCGAGCGTCGGTGTCTGGGCCGCGTGCGGCACCCTTTTGCGCAACGTGCTGAAGGACCGCCGCTGGTTGCGCCTGTTCAACTGGGGCATGGCCGCGCTGCTGGTGGCATCGCTGTATCCGATCCTGCTCGAAAGCTTTAGCTGACGCATTGCTTCAACCGGTTGCCCGATGCCTGTTAAGCTCGCTTTTCAGGAGCGTTCCTACGCACTTTTAAATGAAGTTGTACTTCTTTAACGGCATCCGATCAGGTATTGGTAGCGTTCTGAAACCGGGCGCAGCTCACAAGGCTGCGTCTTGACGTTTACAGTCACGAGCTTCCTGATCCCGGAACACGCTCTGCGAGTCTTTTATGAATAAACGTCCGTTGTATTTCGACTACGCCGCCACCACGCCGGTGGATGAGCGGGTCATCAAGGTCATGGTCGAGTGTCTGGGGTTCAGCGGCAATTTCGGCAACCCCGCCTCCAGCTCCCACGCCTTCGGCCAACAGGCCCGGCAGTCGGTCGAGCAGGCGCGGCGCCAGGTCGCCGGACTGGTCGGCGCCACACCCGAAGAGATCGTCTGGACCTCCGGCGCCACCGAATCCAACAACCTCGCCCTCAAAGGCGTCGCCCAGGCGCGCGGCGTTGCCGGCGGCCACATCATCACCAGCCAGATCGAACACAAGGCTATCCTCGATACCGCGAAGCAGTTGCAGGATGCCGGTGTCGCGGTAACGTACCTGGTGCCGGACGCCGATGGCCTGATCACCCCGCAAGCGGTCAGCGAAGCCATGCGCGAGGACACCTTTCTGGTGTCGCTGATGCTGGTCAATAACGAACTCGGTACGGTCAACGACATCCCGGCCATCGGTCAGCTGGTGCGTGATCGCCAGGCGTTGTTCCATGTCGACGCAGCGCAGGGCGCAGGTAAAGTGGCGATTGACCTGGCCGAGTGGCCGGTGGACCTGATGTCCTTTTCGGCGCACAAACTCTATGGCCCCAAGGGTATCGGCGCACTGTACGTCGGCCCGCGCGCCCAACAGCGCTTGCTGGCACAGATCCACGGCGGTGGGCACGAGGGCGGTTTGCGTTCCGGCACCCTGGCGACGCATCAAATCGTCGCCATGGGCGAGGCTTTTGCGCTGGCGGCGGCTGCATTCGATGAAGAAAAAACCTTGATCGTGCAGCTGCGAGAGCGCTTGCTTGAGCAACTGTTCAGCATTCCCGGCGTACGCCTCAACGGCAGCCCGAGCCAACGCATCCCCCATACCTTGAGCCTGACCTTCAATGAAGGCGAGTTCAATTCGACGGCATTGCTCGCCTCGATCGCGTTTTCCGCGACCTCGGCCTGCAATTCCGCGAGCAATGCACCCTCCCACGTGCTGCTGGCCCTGGGGCATGACGCTCACGCGGCGAGTCGCACCATTCGCTTGAGCCTGGGACGTTTCACCACCGAGCAGGACATCGATCAAGCGGCACAATTGATTAAAGCAGCCTGCGCCAGTGCTCCGGCATTCTGGCAATAGGGCAAAAAGGCGCCGGCATTGATCGGCGCTACACAACAACACAAACAATGATAAGTGGTTAGCAGGAGTCACGATGAGTACGCAGTCTTCGATCAATGGATCGGTGCCCCAGCGCCTGGCGCAAACCCGCGAGCTGATGAGCCGGGAGGGCATTCACGCGCTTCTGGTGCCGTCGGCCGACCCGCACCTGTCTGAATACTTGCCGGGCTACTGGCAAGGGCGCCAGTGGTTGTCCGGTTTCCATGGTTCGGTCGGCACCCTGATCGTCACCCCGGATTTTGCCGGTGTCTGGGCCGACAGCCGTTATTGGGAACAAGCGACCAAGGAACTCAAGGGCAGCGGTATCGAACTGGTCAAGCTGCAACCGGGCCAACCGAGTCCTTTGGACTGGCTGGCCGAGCAAACCCCTGAGGGCGGCGTAGTCGCGGTCGATGGAGCGGTGATGGCCGTGGCCTCGGCGCGAACCCTGGGCAGCAAACTCGAAGATCGCGGCGCGCGCCTGCGCACTGACATCGATCTATTGAACGAAGTCTGGACTGATCGCCCGATTCTGCCGAACGAACCGATCTATCAGCACTTGCCACCGCAGGCCACCGTCAGCCGTGGCGAAAAACTCGCCAAGCTGCGCGAAGCCTTGCGGGCAAAGGGTGCCGACTGGCATTTCATCGCCACCCTCGATGACATCGCCTGGCTGTTCAACCTGCGTGGCGGCGATGTGTCGTTCAACCCGGTCTTCGTGTCTTTTGCGTTGATCAGCCAGCAGCAAGCCACTTTGTTCGTGGCTTTGAGCAAGGTCGATGCCCAGTTGCGTGCGGTGCTTGAGCAGGACGGCGTGACCCTGCGCGATTACAGCGAAGTGGCGGCTGCCCTGAACGCGGTGCCAAGTAGTGCGAGTCTGTTGGTCGATCCGGCACGCGTAACGGCCGGTCTGCTGGACAACCTGAGCAGCGGCGTCAAGCTGATCGAAGGCCTGAACCCGACGACCCTGGCCAAGTCGCAGAAGAGCCTGGCCGATGCCGAGCACATTCGTCAGGCCATGGAGCAGGACGGCGCTGCGCTCTGTGAGTTTTTCACCTGGCTCGACTCGGCGCTGGGCCGTGAGCGCATCACCGAGTTGACCATCGACGAAAAACTCACCGCTGCGCGTGAACGTCGTCCGGGTTACGTGTCGCTGAGCTTCAATACTATCGCGGCGTTCAACGCCAACGGCGCGATGCCGCATTACCACGCCACCGAAGAAGAGCACGCGGTGATCGAAGGTGACGGCCTGTTGCTGATCGACTCCGGTGGCCAGTACCTGGGCGGCACGACCGATATCACGCGGATGGTGCCGGTGGGAACACCGACGGCCGAGCAGAAGCGCGATTGCACTCGCGTGCTCAAAGGCGTGATTGCCTTGTCTCGCGCACAGTTCCCCAAAGGCATTCTGTCGCCACTGCTCGATGCCATCGCCCGCGCGCCGATCTGGGCCGAAAGCGTCGATTACGGTCACGGCACCGGGCACGGTGTGGGCTACTTCCTCAACGTTCACGAAGGCCCGCAAGTCATCGCCTATCAAGCTGCGCCGGCGCCGCAAACCGCGATGCAACCGGGCATGATCACTTCCATCGAACCGGGCACCTACCGTCCGGGTCGCTGGGGTGTGCGCATCGAGAACCTGGCAATGAACCGTGAAGCAGGAACCAGCGAGTTCGGCGAGTTCCTGAAATTCGAAACACTGACCCTGTGCCCGATCGACACCCGTTGCCTGGAACCGTCGCTGCTGACCGAAGAGGAAAAGCAGTGGTTCAACGCTTACCATGCCGAAGTGCGCGAGCGCCTGAGCCCGTTGCTCGACGGAGCGGCCCTGGAGTGGCTGAACACGCGTACGGCGGCTATTTGATGGGCTGAAGTTCAGGCGCGTTTTCCAGTGCCTGAGCCATGTAATCGATAAAAGCTTTGACCCTGGCGGATTGGCGACGATTCGCCGGGGACACGGCATGTATCGGCAGTGATTGCGCAGTGTATTCCCGCAATATCGCGGTCACTCTCCCGGCTTTCAGATCCTCGCTGAACAGCCATACCGGCGACAACGCAATTCCCAATCCTCCCAGCACCATCTCGCGAATCGCTTCGGAGTTGTTGCTTTGCGCATTGCCCTTGATCCGTACTTCGTGGCGCTGGGCACCTTTCTCATAAATCCATAGATTCGGACTGTTTAGCAGGTTGAACAGCAGGCAATTGTGCCCGCTCAGTTCCTGCGGTGTGCGGGGCTGACCGTGTCGCACCAGATAATCCGGGGTTGCGACCGTCACCCGGTGGGTGGTGCCGACATAGCGGGCGATCAAGCCACTGTCGTTCAATGTGCCAATCCTGAACGTGACGTCCAGGCCTTCGCTGACCAGGTCCTGGTTCTGGTCGCTCAGTTGCAGGTCGATCTGAACTTCAGGATGACGCCTGAGAAACTCCGGCAGACGCGGCGCAATCTGCAAGCGCCCGAAGCTGACCGAGGAACCGATTCTCAGTGGCCCTGCGATGACTTCCCGGCCGGACTGGAAGCTGTGTTCGGCGGCGTCCACCGCTGCGAGGATTTGCCGGCATTCGGTGTAGTAGCGCTGACCTTCATCGGTCAGGGACAGCCGTCGGGTGCTGCGGGCTATCAGCTTGCCCCCGAGTTCCGACTCCAGCGCTCGCAGCACTTTGCTGATGGTCGGCTGGCTGGTTTGCATCTCCCGGGCAACGGCGGAAAAGCTGCCGCGTTCGACCACCCGGACGAAAATGGCCATTGCATTGAGTTTGTCCACAGGGTTTCTCATTTATGCCAAATAGGCATGCTTACTATAGCGATATAGCGTCTTATCGGCATGAGTGGGTTGACGGAAGATCAATCCTACAACCACTTCTGACGGAAATAGGCGAAATGACTGACTCACTGCACATGCGCGCGCTGATTGTTGACTCGGCTAATGCACCGCTACGCTTGGCTTCCATTCAGCGACCGATACCTGGAGCGGGGCAGGTGCTGGTGCGGGTTGCCGCCAGCGGGGTGAATCCGCTGGATGGGAAAATCCGCTCAGGCCAGGCCGCTCATGCACGTCAGCCGTTACCGGCGGTGTTGGGCATGGATCTGGCGGGAACGGTCGAAGCCTTGGGGGAGGGCGTATTTGGCTGGGAGCCGGGCGATGAGGTTTACGCCATGGCAACAGGGATTGGCGGGTTCCAGGGTTCACTGGCCGAGTACGTGGCGGTCGATACGCGGCTGCTGGCGCGTAAACCGGGCAATTTGAGCATGCGTGAAGCTGCAGCGTTGCCGTTGGTACTGATCACGGCGTGGGAAGGATTGGTCGACCATGCTCGGGTCCGGGCGGGTCAGAAAGTGTTGATTCACGGCGGGGCGGGTGGAGTGGGGCATGTCGCCGTACAAATCGCCCGTGCATTCGGTGCCGAGGTGTTTGCTACGGGGTCTGCGCGGCAGCAAAGGCTGATAGAGGGGGTGGGGGCGACCTTTATCGATTATCGCGAGTCGTCGGTCGAGGGTTATGTAACTGAGTACACGGCCGGGGAGGGATTCGATATCGTCTATGACACGGTGGGTGGTGAAACACTGGATGCGTCATTCAAGGCTGTGCGGATGTATCACGGTCATGTGGTGAGTTGCCTGGGCTGGGGCCAGCACAGTCTCGCGCCACTTTCATTTCGCGGGGCGACTTATTCCGGTGTCTTCACCTTGTTGCCGCTGCTGACGGGGCATGGACGTGAGCATCACGGTGAAATTTTGCGCGAGGCGGCAAGCTTGATCGAGGCGGGCAGGCTCACACCGATGCTCGATCCACGGCGGTTCACTTTGCAAACCGCCGAGGCCGCCCATGGGCTGCTCCTGTCGGGGGCGGCACAGGGGCGGTTGGTCATCGAGGTTTAAACCAGGGCTTCGCGGACGAATTCCAGACGGTCCTGGCCGAAGAACAACTGACCATCGACAAACATGCTCGGTGCGCCGAATACACCGCGCTGGACCGCTTTCTCGGTGTTGGCCTTGAGCGCGGCTTTGACTTCCTCATCTGTCGTCAGGGCCAGCACTTCGTTGGGATCGAAACCATTCAGGGTTAGCACAGCCACCACAGTTGCCGGTTCATCGAGGCTGCGGCCTTCAACCCACAGCGCTTTGAACAGGCAATCGATGAATGCGGCAAAGCGCTCGGGATGGCGCAACTGCATGCCGGTGACCGCGCGCATGAGCATCAGGGTGTTGATCGGGAAATGCGGGTTGAACTTCAGTGGCACATCGTAGCGTCTGGCGTAGCGGTCGAGGTCCTGAAACATGTAGCGACCCTTGGCCGCAATGGTCGCGGGCGAAGCGTTGCCGGTGGCTTTAAACACGCCGCCAAGCAGGATCGGGATGTAGATCAACTGGCTGTCGGTTTGCTCACAGATCTTGGGCAGCTGGGTGTATGCCAGGTAGGTGGCGGGGCTGCCCAGGTCAAACAGGAACTCCACGGTTTTGCTCATGGTCGATTCACTCTGATTATTGTTGTAGGGGGGGCTTACCAGCGTTCGCTCCAGGGACGCAGGTCCAACTCGAAGGTCCAGGCGTCGCGGGGCTGGCTGTGCAGGTACCAGTAGTTCTCGGCAATGTGCTCAGGGTTGAGAATGCCGTCCTGATCCTTGGTGGCGTATTTTTCGGGGAAGTTGTCGCGGATGAAATCGGTATCGATGGCGCCGTCGACGATGATGTGCGCGACGTGGATATTCATAGGCCCGAGTTCGCGGGCCATGCTTTGCGCCAGCGCACGGATCCCATGCTTGGCCCCCGCGAATGCGGCAAAGCCGGCGGCACCGCGCATACCGGCAGTGGCACCGGTAAACAGAATCGTGCCCCGTTGTCGCTTGGCCATTCGCTTGGCCACTTCACGGCCGTTGAGGAACCCTGAGAAACAGGCCATTTCCCAGATCTTGAAATACTTGCGGGCAGTTTCTTCGAGAATGCTGCAGGGGACGTTGGCGCCGATGTTGAACACGAACGCTTCAATTGGGCCAATTTCGTTTTCGATCTGCTCGACCAGTGCCACCACGTCTTCTTCCTTGCGGGCATCGCAAGCGAAACCATAGGCGTCGCCACCGCTGGCGCGGATGGTATCTACCAAGGGTTGCAGCTTATCCGCGCTACGGCGGGTAACGCAGGCGACAAACCCTTCCTGTGCAAAGCGTTTGGCAATGGCGCCACCGGTGGCATCACCTGCACCAACAACGAGTACGACCTTCTTGTTATTCATGGGTAGATCCCTTTAGTAAACGATCGTTAACTAAACGAACGTTATGCTACGATTCGGTTAGCGTCAAGATGATCAACCCAGAGGAAAGGGCAATGCGTTACTCGGCCAATCACAAGCTGGAAACCAAGGAGAAATTGCTGCAAAGCAGTGCGGTGTCTGCCAAGAAGGCCGGTTTTTCCACGGTGGGTGTCGACGGCCTGATGAAAGCGATCGGATTGAGTGGTGGCGCTTTTTACAGCCACTTTTCGTCAAAGGATGAGTTGTTCGCTTCAATTGTCGAACGTGAATTGCGCCAGAGTCTTGAACGATTGGGGGCCGATCAGGATCGCGACAAGCTTGAGCGCTGCTTGAAGCGCTACCTCAGCATGTCCCATGTGGATCATCCGGAAACTGGTTGTGCATTGCCGGCATTGGGCGCCGAAATTGCCCGTTCCGACGTGATGATTCGACAGCAGGCGGAGCACTGGATTTGTCGACTTCAGGAGAGTTGGGCGCAGGTGCTGGAGAGCGACAGCCTGGCCTGGGCGATCCTGTCGCAATGCATCGGTGCGTTGGTAGTGGCGCGGATGCTTGCCACGCCAGAGCTTCAGCGTCGGGTACTGAAGTCCAGTTACGATGAGATCGGCCGTCAGATTAGCGGTACTGGAAACTGACGGCGAGGTATCAATTTATTTGCAAATGACGATCATGCTGCGGCTGGTATAGCCCGCGGGGTTGAGGCCAAACGGATAATCGCCGGGTTCTTCCACGGCATCCCCTGACTTGGCGATGACTTTGTATCCCTTAGGGGCACACGAGTTGGTAGCGTTGGCGTAGCACTTGTCCCAAGAGGATGACAGTCCGGAACAGTTGATGTGCAGCCCTTTCTTGCCGTGTTTCGTCTGCGTTTTCGACGTTGCCGCACAGCCCGCAACTGCCAGTACGGCGATCAGTATCAAAATTCGTTTCATTGCTTTCCTTGGTGCATTTCCGGATCTGACGCCCGGTCTGGCAGAATTCGCTTACGTTTGAAGCGTTCTGATATCCCTATCCTGAAAAATCCATGGCTTACACTAGGTTGCGGACCTAAACATGGCCTAAATGAGCGGTAAATACCAGCACCTCGTCAAATCTTGCATTAATCCGCCGCAACGGCGGGCTTTGAGGCGCTGCCCATGGTCATGGTGGCGCCGACGGAAGCCAGAATGATGCACAGGATAGCCATCCATTGTGACAGGGAGAGGAATTCATGAAGGAACAGCAAGCCTGACAGCGCACCGAATGCGGGTTCAATGCTCATCAATGTGCCAAAGGTCCTGGCCGGCATGCGCGTGAGTGCGACCATCTCCAGTGTGTAGGGTAGGGCGGTTGACAGGATGGCGACACCGATGGCGATCGGGATCAGGGACGGCGTCAGCAGTGCGGCACCCGCATGAACGATTCCGATGGGCGCCACGAACAGGGCGGCAATCATCACGCCCAGTGCAGCAGTCTGTACGCCGTTATCGGAACCGGCCTTTTGACCGAATAGGATGTACAGCGCCCAGCAGACCCCGGCGCCCAATGCGTACCCGGCGCCTGGCAGGTCGATACTCGCGGTTGTTGCACCGGTCGGTATCAGCAGCAGCAATCCGACAGCCGCCAGGGCTATCCAGAGAAAGTCGATTGCCCGGCGTGAGGCGTAAATGGCAACGGCCAATGGCCCGGTGAATTCCAGTGCCACCGCAATCCCCAGGGGGACTGTGCGCAAGGACATATAGAAGAGGAAG
Source organism: Pseudomonas sp. G(2018) (assembly GCF_005502415.1). Lineage (NCBI taxonomy): Bacteria > Pseudomonadati > Pseudomonadota > Gammaproteobacteria > Pseudomonadales > Pseudomonadaceae > Pseudomonas > Pseudomonas sp. G(2018). The sequence continues at coordinate 89,162 of NZ_SCOO01000029.1, forward strand.
TTCATGCCACCGAGCGCCATGCCGTAGACGATGACGGTGCGCAGGGACTTGGCTGTGAGCTTCGCTCGCCATGGACGCAGCAATAACAGCATGATCACGCTGGCAAAAATCAGGCGCAGGGTTGTTGTCCCCTGGGCGCCGATGACAGGGAACATGCTTTTGGCCAGGGATGCTCCGGACTGGATCGATGCCATGGCTATTAATAGCAGACCCACCGAAAACAAGGTCGAGGCAAGGCTGCGAGGCTGATCATTCATTGAGTGGCATCGTCCTACTGTTTTTGGTATTGGGCAATATACTGCGCAATCACTGCGGGCGCGTCTATATATAGGTAGGTAATTTGTTCCTTCTGATAGAAAAACCAAATCAGTGCTTGACGGCAGATCTCAGGTGTCTATAATTCGCCCCACTTCCGGCGCAGTCGAAACGGAAAACTCCTTGGTAAACAATGAGTTACGCAGTTTTCGGCAGCAGGTTACTTCAGGTCATCGAAGCCGAAAGGGAGTTGAAAAAGAGGTGTTGACAGCAGCGAGTAACGCTGTAGAATTCGCCTCCCGCTGACGAGAGATCGAAAGCGCAAGTGGTTGAAGT